>JASFFJ010000539.1:0-5644 GCA_050124355.1 Desulfobacterales bacterium
ACGCTGGGAGGCTGGAAAGCTTGGAAGCTTAAAAATTTCACACTCTATTTGCATCCCAGCATTCCGGCTTTCTGGCTTCCCGGCCAAAGGATCATCATCATACTCCAATAACGAATAACAAATAAGGGCTAGTTAAGCTTTTTTCGCTGAACAAGGCCTTATAACTCCCTCTCTAAATACTCATCCTCAGTACGATCCTGAAGAAGGATCATGTCGAATTTTCCGGTGCCTGCGGTATCATACCAGCGGTGGCCGATTTCTTTGCATTTGCTGCAGGCTTTGCGAGGAATGTGTACGGCAAGGATAGACCTGCCGCGGGAGGAAGAAGATTCAATGCGCAAGGCGCCGGCACAATCAGGACAAATCTGAATTTCTTCCGACTGGGACTCCTGAATGCCGTCGGTATCATAGTAAAGACCGCGTGTTCGGCGATGCGGCTCCGGTTTTTCGATTAACTTGTCTTTTATGTTATCCCTTTGCTGCCAGATCGTTAACGTCATTTCACCGATTTTTTCGATGGCGTCGCTCACCGATGGTGTTTGCCGGATACTTTTCGCGTTATAGTCCGGTTCTTTTACCTTTTTGTAATCCACTCCCGCCATGGCCAGAATGATGCCGACATTGACATAGGGGAGAGCGCCTTCAATGGAATAGCCGCCTTCCAGCACGGCAATATCCGGGGCTAATATGGCGGTGAGGTCGGCGTAGCCCTGGGCCGAAAAATTCATATTGGTGATCGGATCGCTGTAATGGTTATCCTGACCGGCAGAGTTGATGATAAGATCCGGTTTGAAATCTTTGAGAATCGGCATGACAATGTTGTTAACGGCAGCCAGAAAGCCCTCTTCAGATGTATGAGGCGGTAGCGGGATATTCAGCGTTCTTCCCGCCGCGTTGATGCCGCCCAGTTCATCCGGAAAGCCTGTGCCGGGATATAGGGTGCGCCCATCCTGGTGAATCGAAATAAAGAGGGTGTCCGGGTCATGCCAATATATATCCTGGGTGCCGTCACCATGGTGACAATCCGTATCGACGATAGCCACTCTGTCGATGTCATAAGCTTGGCGCAGATATTCAATCATGACGGCTTCGATATTGATATTGCAAAAGCCCCTGGCACCGTGCACAATGCGCATGGCATGATGTCCCGGAGGCCTGACGAGGGCAAAACCCCTATCAATCTGTCCGGAGAGAACAGCCATGCCAATGGTTTTGGCGCCGCCGGCACTGATGAAATGAGACTCAGTGGCAACACTCCATACGTCCGGTATGCAAAAGTGAACTCGTTGAATATCCTTTACGGTCACCGGATCCGGTTTTAGTTCTGTCACCCCGTCAATATCGAAGAGTCCTTCCTCAAATACCTGATCCTGGGTATATAGCAACCGTTCTTCCCGCTCTGGATGGGTCGGGCTAATGGCCCAATCGAAAGCGGGAAAGAATACGAGACCCGTCTTATATTTTGATTTCAACATTTGGTTCTGTCGATCTCCGTCTAATTTTTTAATCCCTCCTGGCCTTAATTCCCCGCAGTTTGCTGCGATAAAAGTGAGTTAAATCCTTAATCACGATACTCCGCGGCTTGCCGCGGAGGGATTTCATTGGCCTTTTACGGCTCTATTGACATTGGTAAATTCGAAACAATTTTAAAATCCTAAATTCAAATGATCAAAAAAAGTTTAGAATTTTCGTCTTTCGATATTTGGATTTGTTTCGGATTTCGTGCTTCGGATTTATAGCTTGTTTGAGATTAAAGGTTATATCAAAAAGCGAGACCCATCTATTGTGACAGATTGGCAATGGCCTGATCGTACCCATGAATCAATCCCGGCGTGATTTGAACCTTGACACGGATGTTTTTACCGGTGGTGGCAAATCCGCGCACCATATTAAATTGCAGGCGTTCGATTACTTCCATTTCAAGATAGTCGGCGTTGGCGCCCCGTTTGATGGCTTTGGCTTTCAGCAGCTCAGATGCCTGGTGAATGGCGGCATTGATGTCGAATCCATCATCAATAGTTTGCCTGAAATTTTCTTCCGGCGCCTGGGCAACCCGTCTTTCGGTGTCGGCAAAAAAAGTGACGTCACAAGTTGTGCGGGCCAGCGCCGCGCCAATGGCATTGGCGACTTTCCATCTGGGCACAACCTGCACCCGATAGTTCGATAGGTTTTCAAGGTATCTAGCAAAATACGGTGCCGGGCCGCCAAGAACCAAGATGGATTTCGGCCGCACGACATATCCTTCCTGAATTTCATGGATGGTGTATACCGGTTTGCTGTTGATTCGGGAAATGAGTTGCCGGGCAGCGGATAATATTTTTTTACAGGCGACATTCATAATTTCAGCGGCACAGGCTTCGACGGAGAACCCAAGCGCACTGGCCAATGGCTCTATTCCCGCGATCGCTTTCGCTCGGCTGCCATCGGTGATATTTTCCAGAATAAATAGCGCATCCGTCGGCGTCGGCGATGCCCCTCCATACGCCATTGCGGGGCCCAATCTCTCGGGACCGACCGCCAACTTTCCATTGTTGACCCTAACGGCACTGTCTCCGCCCAGGCCGATGGAAAGGGTTTCGAGGGATCGGATCAGGGTTTTATACCTGCCCAGCTCAACTCCGAGCGGATCCAGCACTGGGGACCGGTTGATGAGGACTGCAATATCGGTGGTTGTGCCGCCGATGTCCATTACGATGGTATCCTCTTTTCGGGGACCGAATGCTACGGCACCCATGGCACTGGCGGCCGGCCCGGAAAGAATTGTTTGCGAGGGATACTCGATGGTGGATTTGAATTTCATATTGCCGCCGTCCGCCTTAAGAAGGCGAATGGGCAAGTTCAGGCCCTTGGCAGCCAGAGATTTCTCCACCGCATGGTAAAATTCATTGTGGATCGGAAACACCGATGTATTCAAAAAGGTGGTTGCAATTCGGCGGGGGAAGTTTAAATTGCCCGATATGCGGTGACCCATAAATACTTTTTCAAAAGATGATGTTAATATTTTGCCGATTTCCAATTCGTGGGACGGGTTGCGAACGGAAAATTTCCCTACCACGCCGATATGTTCGATGCCATTTGTTTTTAATTGAGCGGTGATATCTTTAATTTCAGCAGGATTGATCGGTTCTATTTCCCGGCCCCGGTGATCAATGGAGCCTCGGACCGGAAAATAGTTGTTGTTGGTGCGGTAGAATTCTGGATCAATACCGGGGCCTCCGGCAACAATCATACCGACCGGTTGAGTTTTATCTTGAACGATGGCGTTGGTGGTCAGGGTGGTGCTTAAGACAATGCGATTAATTTTTTCAGGATTATGGTCCTCTGTGATCGCCGTTAACCCGGCTAAAACGGAGTTAAACAGGTCCGATGAATCCGTGGGAACCTTTATCTCTCTGATGAGCCCATTGCTGTCGACAAGGACCACATCGGTATGAGTGCCTCCTACGTCTAATCCTATGATCATGGGAGTTATCCTTTTTTAGGATTTTAATATTATCGAAACGTTTTTATTTTGCAATAAAAAATAATCGGTCTTCTCAATCTGCCTAATGATAAATTGATCGGCTGATGGCATTTGGCTGGAGGATACTTGATGCAGGATTGCGTTCAGAAGTTCTTTTGGAAGCATCGATAGGTTTGGAACAATTTTTATTGACTTTGTGAAAGGATAATATTTTGCTGGGGTGATATGAGTTTAATCTCTACCCGATGATTCTTCGCTACGTCCATTTCAGCATCATTATTTTCCATTGGGTATTCTGTCCCCAATCCAATGGGTTTTATTTTTGCTGAAATAATTCCGTGGCTAACAAAGTAGTCTTTTACTAAGTTTGCCCTGAACAGTCTGATATTTTTAATTCTTGGGCGCATTCATTAACGATTTTTTCGTCTATACGGTCTTTGCCTGAAGAATAGCCCGACAGCAGCGCAAGATCGCAGATAGCGTTAATTCGTCGGGGGACTCCGGCCGATAAGCAGTGAATATCCTTTATCGCCTCAGCACTGAAAATTTCTTTTTTTGATCCGGCAACCTTGAGACGATGGTTTACATATTCATCCGTTTCTGAATGATTTAATGGATCAAGATGGTATTTGACATCAATACTTCGCTTAAATGTGCTGTTCCGGTTTTCGCATAGAATGGCATTAAACTCATTCTGAGCAACCATAATAATGTGAATAGGCTTTGTATCTGGCGACTCAATTTTTGATAGTTGCCGTATTTCTTCCAAGAGCCCATGGGATATTTCCTGAGCTTCATCAATGATCAATAGTATTGTTTTATCTTGTAAGCTTGTCTTATACAGGAATGTTTTTATATGACTCAAAAAGTCCTCTTTGGTCGTGAACTTTTTATTCATTTTAAATTCATTAGAAAGGATATTATAAAAATCGATGGAATCCAATGCCGGGTCAGGAATCATTACCGCAATGACACTTTCATCAATCCTGCGTAAAAGAGTATTGACGACAGCTGTTTTTCCAGTGCCGACACTTCCGGTAAGCACCAATAATCTTTTGTTTTGCTGCAGTCCATTTTGCAAGGTGGCCAGCGCCTCAGCATGTTTTTTACCAAGCCAAATAAATTTCGGATCAGCCGTCATTTGAAAAGGCTTTTGATTAAGATTATAGTGAGCAGGGTACATGTCTTCAATTTCCCAATGATTTCGTGTTTTTAGCAATTAATTTTTATTTGGACAGTCCATTTTTGTTATCGGTTCTTTCAAAAAATGCTTGACGCAAAATATATCAAGTCTGCTCTTCAGCAATTGATGGACACCTGTGCAACGCGGCTATCATGAACACTTAGACAAAATCCAACACGAATCGTCCAAAAAGTAGAGAGATTCCCCATATTTGTGAAGTTAATTTCACAAAAATTATGTACTAAATTTCATATGACTCTGTAGGGTTTGTTGATGTCAGTTTTATAAATAATTGTAATTTATATATATATTTATTTATACAAGCCTTTGTTGATTTTTGTATGGTTTTTGCAGCCGACTCTCTTGTAACGGTAAATGGTTCCATTTGGTTTAAAACATTGACCCGCTACAAAAAAAGGACATAAGAAATTGAAAACATTCTGCACATTGTTTGGCTTATCCTTTTTGACAATTGCTCAGAACGCCGATGCTTTTAATTTCAGCATCTTCGCTATGAATCGATTACCAATCTCCGAAGACGTTGTTATCCTTCTTTTGGGAGCCGGTATTGTTGGATTTATTGCATTAGGCAGGCGGAAAGTGAAGAAGTAATTGGCCACTATCTCCAAACATAAATTTTGGTATAGCTGGGGGGTGTAAATCAAAGGAAAAACTGATATGCATGTGTCACAAATATCGCTAACACATGCCGCTGCGATATAGATTCGTGCGACTCCACACACAATTTGGGTGATGGCTCAAGCGAATCAACGATGTCCTTTAAACAGGACATCAAAAGTTTGAGGTGGGAAAAGCAGGGTCAGAAATGGCACTGCTTTTTCTATTTTTTTATGCTTTTTTCAGCTCTGCGTCAGGGTGTTTGGTTTGAAATGATCTATGCATCCGTTTTTGCCTTTCCAGGGAGGCAGCCTAATAATCCCATTTACGGGAGCTGCGTTAACCCAATTCATAAGCCACCCCGACTTGTCGGAATGAGA
>JASFFJ010000540.1:0-5642 GCA_050124355.1 Desulfobacterales bacterium
CATCCTTAACACGATGGCATGACCGTAGACATATTATTTTGCAGATTTGATCAAAAATGAGTTCGCCAAAAAAAACAACCATCACCTCCGGTGATATACTGACATCGGTTCTGCGCTGGTTTGATTCGGAGGCGAATATCGAGTCCATCACGATCACCGACCAGAAAGACGTGGACTGGCTGCGTATTGTTCCGCTAATATTTTTGCATCTGATGTGCCTGGGTGTCATTTGGGTCGGCTGGAGCTGGACGGCGGTGATGGTGGCCTTGGTGCTTTACCTCGTTCGCATGTTTGCCATTACCGGTTTTTATCATCGTTATTTTTCCCACAAGTCCTTCAAAACCAATCGTTTCTGGCAATTTGTCTTTGCCGTCGTCGGAAATTCATCGGTTCAGCGCGGACCCTTGTGGTGGGTATCCCATCATCGCCATCATCACCGCTATACGGATCAGGAAGAGGATGCTCATTCGCCCCGTCGCCATGGATTCTGGTGGAGCCATATCGGCTGGCTGACCTCACGCTCGAATTTTCTTACCAAGCACAAATTCGTTGCCGAGTGGGCCCGATATCCGGAACTACGCTGGCTAAACCGTTTTTGCACGGTCATCCCTATCCTGATGGCACTGGCCTTGTATGTTTGCGGTGAAATCCTTGAGGGCGTCGCCCCTCAATTGGGGACGAATGGGATGCAGCTGGTAATCTGGGGTTTTTTCATCTCCACCGTTGTTTTGCTGCATGCCACCATGACCATCAACTCATTTGACCATATGTATGGCAGCCGGCGGTATAACACCCCCGACACCAGTCGCAATAATTTGTTGCTCGCTGTGATCACACTGGGTGAAGGGTGGCACAACAATCATCATCATTTTGCTGTTTCCGCCCGCCAGGGGTTTTTCTGGTGGGAAATTGACATGACCTATTACCTCTTGGTTGTCATGTCCTGGCTGGGGATCGTTAAAGACCTGCGGCCCGTTCCCGAGCATGTGCTCCATAAGAACCGTATCAACGCTAACACACCCAACCAAAAATAGTCAGGCGGAAATCGGAAATTTTCGCGGGAGGTGACGAAATGCGTATCGCAATCATCGGTACCGGGATTTCAGGCTTGACGGCCGCCTATTTACTCAGTGAAGATCACGAGGTTGTCGTTTTTGAAGCCAATGACTATGTCGGCGGTCATACCAATACCGTGGACGTTGCCCTCAACGGCGGGAACTATGCTGTCGATACGGGCTTCATCGTTTTCAATGAAAAGACCTATCCCAATTTCGTAAAGCTGATGAAGCATCTAAATGTAGACTGGCAAAACTCGGTCATGAGCTTCAGTGTGCAATGCGAAAAAACCGGGCTGGAATTCAGTCCCAGCAATCTTAATTCACTTTTCATCCAGCGGCGCAATTTAGTGCGGCCGTCCTTTTATCGAATGCTGTGGGATGTCACACGGTTTAAACGGGATTCGGAAGCGCTATTGGAATCAGACGACTATGAACTGACACTGGCTGCATTTTTAACCGACAGAGGTTACTCCCAGCCTTTTGTGCAGCATTTTATCATTCCCATGGGGGAAGCGATCTGGTCGGCGGATCCGGTTGAATTCAATAATTTCCCCGCTCGTTATTTTGCCCAATTTTTTAAAAATCACGGTTTTCTGAACGTCAAAGACCAGCCCCAGTGGCTCACCATAAAAGGCCGTTCGAGGCAATACCTCAAACCGATAACCAAACCCTATGACGATCAGATTCGGGTGAACTGTCCGGTCGTGTCGGTTCGACGACATCCCGAGCATGTTGAAATTCAACCGCAAAACGAAATGGCGGAAAGGTTCGACCAGGTTGTCATTGCCACCCACAGCGACCAGGCCCTCGCTATGTTGGAAGATCCAACCGATAGCGAAACGAATATTCTGGGTGCTATCCCCTATCAGGAGAATCAGGCGGTCTTGCATAGTGATGAATCTTTGCTTCCCAGCAAAAAAGCGGCCTGGGCCAGCTGGAATTATCACATCCCGCAAGAAGATCTCGGCCGTGTTGCCGTCACATATGACATGAATATCCTCCAGAGCATCGGTGCACCGGAGGAACTCTGTGTTTCCCTGAACCTGTCGAAAGCCATCGATGCTGCCAAAATCTACCGCAAAATGGTTTATCATCATCCGGTCTACAATCCCGAGAGTCTGGCCGCAAGATCCAGTCACCGGGAAATTAACGCGGTCAATCGCACTTCTTACGCCGGCGCTTACTGGGGTTATGGCTTCCATGAAGATGGCGTTACCAGTGCGCTGGCGGTGTGTAAGCACTTCGGTAAGACGCTGTAAAAAAAATGAACCATGCATAGCTGCATATATGAAGGGACCATACGACACCGGCGATTCCGGCCGCGACCGAACATGTTTCAATATCGCCTGTTTTTCATGTATCTCGATCTGGCCGAATTGCCAACCGTTTTTGATATTCATCCGTTGTGGTCGTACGAACGATTCAATATCGCCTGTTTTCGTCGGCGGGATCACTTCGGGGATCCGAAAATTTCGCTGGATCAAGCAGCAAGAGATCTTGTTGAAGATCGACTTGGCAGCCGGCCGAACGGTCCGATTCGCCTTTTAACCCATTTGAGATATTTTGGTTATTGTTTCAACCCGGCCAGTTTTTATTACTGTTACGATTCGGCCGATTCAAGGGTTGTGGCCATCATCGTGGAAATTCATAATACACCCTGGGGAGAGCGCCACTGTTATGCATTGGGTGCCGAGCAGAGCGAACATCCCCATAAACTCTGGCGGCGTCATCAGTTCGACAAGGCATTTCATGTGTCACCTTTTATCGATATGGATATCAACTATGACTGGCGCTTCCGGCTGCCCGAAGCGACGATTCGGGTTCATATGATCGACTATCAAAAAGGAGACAAGCTGTTTGATGCCAGCTTGGCGCTCCAAAGACACCCTCTAAATCGTCGGGCCCTGACAGGTGTGTTGTTCAGGTATCCGATGATGACCGTCAAGGTCATCACCTTGATCCATTGGCAGGCCCTGCGCCTCCTGCTGAAAAGAACGCCATTTTTCATCCATCCTAAAAAGAGGCTACCGTCTTCAGAAGGGATTCCAAAATGACCGAATTAATAATCCCATCTCAAGCGCCGGATCTCAGCAAGCTTAAAGAACGCAAACTGGATCACCTTACGCGCAGATATGTATTTTCGCTGCTGAAAAAATTAAAGCACGGCCGGCTGACGATCATCGAAGGCCATCATCGGCATCCCTTCGGTGATATATCGGACACCCCTTCTTTGCAGGCCGAGGTCAGCGTTCATCATCCGCAATTTTACAGCCGTATTTTATTTGGCGGCAGCATCGGTGCTGCGGAAGCATACATGGAAAAGTTGTGGTCGGCTGATGACCTAACAGCGGTAATGCGGATTTTGGCCCTCAATCGCCAAGCTGCTGTAAAGATGGAAAAAGGCCTGGCCCGCATCATGGCAACTGTTTACAGGCTATATCATTCTGCCAGAAAAAATACGAAAATAGGTAGCCGAAAAAACATCATCGCCCATTATGATCTTGGCAACGAATTTTATTCGCTGTTTCTCGACAACACCATGACCTATTCCTGCGGTATCTTTGAACAAAAGCAAAGTACATTAGAAGATGCGTCGGTTGCCAAATATGATCGTATTTGCAAGCAGCTGCGGTTACAACCCGGTGAGCGGGTGGTGGAGATTGGCACCGGTTGGGGGGGATTTGCCGTCCATGCGGCTCAAAATTACGGCGTGCAGGTAACCACCACCACCATCTCCAACGAACAGTATGAGTTTGCCGCAAAACGCTTTCGAGATGCGGGGCTCGAAGATCAAGTCTTGGTGTTAAAAAAAGATTACCGCGATCTCAGGGGGCAATTTGACAAACTCGTCTCCATTGAAATGATCGAAGCCGTCGGCCATCACTTTTATAAAACCTTCTTTCAAACTTGCAGCAGATTGCTCAAAGCCGACGGCCTGATGGCGCTGCAGGCCATCACCATCGGTGATCAAATTTTCGATCGCCATAAGCGATCGGTGGATTTTATCAAACGATACATTTTCCCCGGCAGCTGCATTCCCTCGATCACCGCCATCAGTGATGCCGTGGCCGGGTCGACCGATTTGCGGCTCGTCCATTTAGAAGACATTACCCCCCACTATGCCAGAACCCTGAATGAGTGGCGGCGGCGGTTTTTCACCAACCTTGAAAAGGTTCGGAAATTGGGTTACTCTGATACCTTCATTCGGATGTGGGAATACTATTTATGTTATTGTGAAGGCGGATTCGCGGAGCGATACATCGGTGATGTGCAGATGCTGTTTGCCAAACCCTTGTACCGGTGGAGTGAATAATTCTACTTTGTTAGATTTACTTTTGTTTGCAACCCTAACTTTAACATGTTGACGTAGCTTAACAAAAAAATGCCTAAAATGATCTAAAATGCTTGAAGTGCCTAAAATTATGGAATCGCTGCGCTCTATCTTTTCATATTAAAATTCCTAAATCCCAACTCTATTGAGGAGGTTATTTCCATGAAAACGAGGAGAGATATTTTTGATATTTTTTTAGAGGACGACAATTACAAGTATATAATGAAACGCCTGCTCGAGGCATCCATGGAGGAGTCCTTTAACTCCGTTGTGATTACCGAGAAGGGACCGGGGTATCCCATTATTTATGTGAATCCGGCTTTTTGTGAGTTAACCGGCTACGGTCCCCATGAATTAATCGGAAAATCGCCGTCCATCCTGCAAGGCCCCAATACCGATCAGAAAGTGCTGCAGCGGCTGAATCAAAATATTGCCGACGGCGAGCTTTTTCATGGACAGGCGATTAATTATCGCAGAGACGGATCTGAGTTTATGATGGAATGGAAAATCGCACCGATTCAGAATGAAAAGGATGAAATTACCCATTACCTGGCAATTCAGCGCGAAGTATCTCCCTGAAATTTTCATGAAAATTCGAATTTAAAGCTAGAGAGGAATCAAGATGGCAACAGAAATGCGGGTCATGACCTCAAGGCCATTAAACGCCGAAACGCCCAATACGGCCTTACGCAACTGGATTACGGACAATGAATTCTTTTTCAAACGCAATCAGGGCCAGATTCCTGAAACACCCGTCAGCCTGACAGATTGGCGTTTGCAAGTCGAAGGGTTGGTGGGAAAAAAACTATCCCTGACATTTAAAGACCTGCGACGGCTGCCCAAGGTCGAGGCAGCCGACACGTTGGAATGCTCCGGAAACAGCCGATCGCTCCTGTCGCAAAAAGCCTCCGGAAATCCCTGGACCATCGGCGGTGTCGGCAATGCTGTCTGGGGCGGAATCCGCTTAAGGGACGTGCTGGAAACAGCCGGACTCCGGGAAAATGCCAACCATGTCGCCTTTGAGGGGTTCGATAAACCGATGGGATCGGCCGGCATCAAATTTATTCGCAGCATCCCGATTGAAAAAGCCATGTCCTCGACGCTACTCGCCTATGAGATGAACGGTGCGCCGCTGCCCGTTGAGCACGGTTATCCGCTAAGGGCCCTGGCTTTAGGTTGGACCGGCGCCAGTTGTGTCAAATGGCTCCGTAGAATCGAAGTTCTGGAACGGGCGTTTGAAGGCTTTTTTATGG
>JASFFJ010000541.1:0-5640 GCA_050124355.1 Desulfobacterales bacterium
GGTATGAAAGATTCAATAGTTGTCAAGCTCGACCATGTTACCCTGCGGGTAAGAGATACATTGATACTGCCCGACACTAACTGGCAAATTGATAGAGGGCAGCACTGGGCAATATTGGGACCCAATGGCGCCGGTAAGACGTCTTTGGTCAAAGCCTTGACCGGCGAGGTACCGGTTGTGCGGGGATCGATCTATTCTCCCCACGAATTGACCCAGGCAAACCGGGCAGGTTACGTATCCTTTGAGCAGCATCAGCGTCTGGTTGAACGTGAGGAAAGACGCGACGCATCCCGTTATTTCAGCGGCGATCTAAACCGTATCACCACAGTCTATGAAATATTGCTTGAAAGTTGTGCTGCACCCGGCAGCAGCAGCATCGATGTTGAGCGAATGGCTGCCGACTTGCAGATACCCCATTTACTTGAGAGGGAATTCAGGGTGTTGTCTACAGGGGAAATGAGAAAAGTTCAGATTGCCCGTATCATGCTCGATTCTCCGGAAATATTGATTCTGGATGAACCTTTCGACGGCCTGGATGAATCCTCCCGCATCGGCCTGGCGCAGATCATCGACGGCCTGATGGATGACCGTCGAACCGTGATACTCGTTACCCACCGCCAGAGAGAAATCCTGCCGAATATCTCCCACGTTCTGGCGCTGCGAGATGGAAAGGTAATTTTTCAGGGCAGGCGAGAGGAGGTGCTCATACCAACCCGGATGGAGCTATTATACCCTGCTGCCCTCAAAAAGCCGTTTACCATTCCGAGCGAGGGGGCAGGCCAAAAAAAACACGATCCTGGCTCATTCTCCGAAATTCTGGTTTCCATGAAAAACGTCACGATAAAATATGAAGATACAACGGTCCTGGACAATGTCTGCTGGACGGTGAAAAGCGGCGAAAACTGGGCGATTCTGGGGCCGAACGGTTGCGGTAAAACCACACTGCTTTCTCTGATCACCGGGGATAATCCTCAGGCCTATGCCAATGAAATATACCTTTTTGGACAACGTCGTGGGTCTGGTGAGAGCATTTGGGATATTAAAAGACAGACCGGAATCATTTCTTCAGACCTGCAAATTCGCTACCGCAAGCCGATAACCGCATTTGAAGTGGTTCTCTCCGGGTTTTTCGACAGCGTGGGTCTCTATCGAGATTATACCCGCGAACAAAAAGAAACGGCTGAAAAATGGGTGGAAATTTTGGGAATCGCCGATAAGTCCGATCGTGTCTTTAATCAACTTTCCTACGGAGAACAGCGCATGCAGCTGCTGGCACGCTCAATGGTGAAGGTACCGCGGATCCTAATTCTGGATGAACCATGCCAGGGGCTGGACCGCACCAATCGTCAGCGGATTTTGGATGCCATCGAGATTGTTGGACACCAATCCAAAACGAATCTTATTTATGTGACCCATTATCCTTCTGAGATTCCCTCCTGTATGACCCACCTGCTGCAGTTTGAAAATACTCAGACAGGAAGATACCGTCTCGTATCCCGGCGATTGTAACTGATATCATGGTTGACTGCAGAAATGATGTGATAAGAATGACATCCGGGATACCGGAAGTGCCTAAGTCCATCGATTCATAAATACGATAACGTATTTACTCACTCAGGACTTAGTGCTGAGAAAGCATTTATGTCAGATTGATCAATAATTACATGCTACAGTAGTTGCGAATCTAAGCGCTAAGCCGTCGGAAGTTCTGAAAATTTAGTCGCGGTTGCCCTGGTAAATCGGGATACAAGCAGAAACCGCACCACATGGGTAAAACGCTATTCATGGATTATCGGATATAAGGGGGGAGTGCTGGAAGGATAAATTTAAACGTGAAACTACTGATTTGCAACGGTAAGGTTTTTTGCCCGGCGGACTCGGTTTTGGTTACAATATTACCACCTGTATCAAATAACCAATTCCGCCGAAGATTCCGATATAGAAAACCATCGAGAATATTGCCCTGAGCCAGTCCATAATGTTTTTCTTCCTCATTGTTGATACTCCCCCTGATGACATGCTGAGATATGTTTTCCCATTTAAGGCGTCTTTAAAATTCAGAACTATTATTGCGAATGAGCGTTTTACTATCACAATATATTGTTATAGTAAAACTATTTTTATCCATATATCGTAGGATATGGGATTTTATTCATCTATCCGGATGGCGGGAGAAGTGGCGACAATATATTGATAAGCTGCATGGGGTTTACAGCGATCCCGTTGACTTTCACACCCCAGTGAAGATGCGGTCCACTGACTCTGCCGGTGGCGCCGGTCAGCCCAAGGCGTTGTCCTTTTTCAATATGCTGGCCGGGCGTCACGTCGATTCGGCTCAGATGGGCATAAATTGTAAAGATCCCGGTTCCATGGTCGATGACGACAGCATTGCCGGAATAGAAGAGATTTTCGGCCAATTTGACGATCCCCGAATTGGCGGCAAAAACAGGGCTTGGGGTTCGGGCACGGAAGTCGACGCCATTGTGAAAGCTTTTCAACTTTCCGTTGAAGACCCTTTTATTACCAAAAGGGCTGGTAATATCACTTGACATGGGTAGCTGAAAATCGCTTTGCCACAACCGATCAAGACGGCCCTCAGCATAGATACGTTTGATCTTGCGGGCTTCTCTCTGAGCCCGCTCGACATTTTTTTTATTCGGGTTCACCCGGGAGGAAGCCACCTTCAGCTCATCGGTTTTGTATGTTCCAGACACTATCCTAAACGGTATCGTGCGGCGATGATCCCCCGCTGCATTTGTCCATGACAACACCAGTGTTGCCGGACCCGGTGCCGTGCGAAAGGGTATCGGGATCAGTCCGAAATGGTTGTCCGTCGGGGCGACCGGATGGGGATACAGCGGATAGTGCCGCTGCTGAAATGTGAGTCGCATGTCTCTGACCGGAGGGTCCAGTTTGTGGCTTTCGATCTGCAGCAACAACAGGCTGCCATTGGTGACCTCCCTGGCGGATAGAGTGATGCCTGACAAGGGGTTGGATGTGTTGGGTTGTGCCGCACTGATCGGTTTGGGCGGACCACAAGAGAATGTGAAAGCTGCTATGACCAGCCAAGTGCATATATTAGGAACGAATTTCATTTTAAGGAATAAGTAAACAATCCTGACCCATATGAGGGACAATTTTGGATTGCGGATTTTTGATTTCGGATTTGTGGTATCGCTCTCCCACCGGGGCGTAGGTCTTATGCCCTATGGGCCGGAGGCCGAGGCGCAGGCGTACAACCCCTACGAGCCGGAGGCTTTGCTCTGTCATTTTATACTAAATTGATCTGCCGGCGGATCAATATAAAAAAACATCAACGAACTCCTTGTGAAGAGTCGCGGCTTATCGTCTAATGCAATATAAATCTTATCGCAACAAACTGCGGGTAGCAATATCCTGCCAGAGATTAAATTGACGGAGCGAAGCGACATCCACAAATCTTCAATCTTCAATCTTTAATTTTCAATAGTCATTTCCGGTTCAGCCCTTGATAATCCTGGGCAGCATCATCTGATGCTGGGGGCAGATGGATCTGGGGTTTTGATAGGCGGCGCCGGCAAAGGCGACCAGGTAATTTCGAATATCGGTCAATTTGGCGACTTCATCCACCAGGCCGTGCTGGGCGCAATAGGTGGGTCTGGAGTAGTCATGATATTCCTTAACCAGCTTGTTCATATCCTCAATGACCGGTTCAAGCGGTCTTCCAGCATCTTTTTCCTTTACCAGTCTGCGGGAAAAACTTGCTGCGGCTGCTGTCTCGCCGTGCATCACATAGATCTCGGTGGTGGCGGTGCCCAGGGTGAAGGCATTGTGCCGGTTGGCGGTGGGGCCGCCCATGAGGTAATGGGCAGCTGCCGTCCCCTTTCGCAGCACGACCAGCATCATGGGGACGTCGGTCTGCTGAATGGAATAGATCAGTGACTGGCCCAATCCCAGAAGTTCCGCTTTTTCGGCGATGTCACCGACATCGATGCCGCTGGTGTCCTGAAACCAGATTACCGGCACCCGGTCACGGCCACAGTGGGTTACAAATTCATTCATTTTGATCAGACCCTGGCGATACAACTTGCCGCCGATCCCGGGATAGGGCGCGTATTCGGGATAATCTTCACCGAAAAAACCCTGGCGGTTGCCGATGATTCCCACGAGGAAACCGTCGATTTTAACCAGGCCGGTATAAATCTCGGGACCGTAGTCCGGGCGATATTCCATGTGCTCGCTGCCATCCACCAGACGTGCCAGAATTTCATCAAAATTGTACATCTGCTTCTGGTTGAACGGAAGCAGATGGTAAATATCTTCGGCTGATAAACGTGGCTCTTTGGGTTCGGCGACCCGAAAAAACTTGGGTTTATAGGCCGGCATATCCTGCATGTATTCTTTGAGGCCGTCGAGTACTGCTTCTTCGGTTTCATAAACATACCTGAAAAATCCGGTTTCATCATAATGGATCTTGGCGGTTCCCGGTGGTTCGACTTTAAATTGCTTGGCTGCCGCAATCAACTGTTCCGCGCCATCCAGGTCAAAGTAGCCTTTGGGAGACATGCCGCTTAAAATCCCGCCGCCGCCCACGGCGATGTTGCAGTTTTTATGGGCAAATAGGATGGTGGGGCTGATGCCCTGATAGCCCCCGCCGGCCGGATTGGTACCGTAAATACCGGCGAGCACCGGAATGCCTTCCTTGTTGAGCTCGGCATGTCTGAAAAAGGTGGTGCCCGATCCCCGGCGATCGGCATAAAATTTTTCCTGCTCGGTTAACTTCACACCACTGCAGTTGACGAGCCATACCAGCGGGATGTTTAGCCGTTTGGCCAATTCCGTGCATCTCAAAACATTTTCTGCCTGCCCCGGCAGCCAGGCGCCGGCAAAAACCTTGTTGTCAAAGCCAATGATCACCGCCCATTTACCCGAAATTTTACCTAACCCGTCCATGACATTGGTTGTCCCCTCGACATTGTCTTCGGGGTTGTACAAGGTGTGCAACGGCGTCCAGGTGCCCTCATCGACCAGATAATCCAGGCGCTGCCATACGGTGAGCTGGCCCCGGGCATTGATTTTTTCCGTCGGCATTCCGGCATTTTTAACCTTTTGCACCGCTTCTTCAACCTGGGCCTCTACCGCCTGTAGTTTGCCCACGTTTGCTTCGGTGCTTTTTATTTGCCCTGCTTTCAGTTCCTGCCCAAAGTCTTGCATCTTTTCAAAGTATGGTCTCATGGTCTTCCTCCAAGTTTTTGGTTCAGCCGATCCCGGCATACCACAAATATGAACGACGAATTTTTCGAGTCGAATCGAAGCTGTATTACATATATAAACAAAGTCCGCACGTCAAGGATATATGCTCGATTATTGACCTTTGAGCTTGACATTCAATTTTCCTTCAAGTATCAAGGCAGCTTATTGCGTTTGAAACGAAATGTGATTTGCGTGTGCGAATCGAGAACCATAGCAAGGGGAGGAAGAAAAGAATGAGCACAGAAATCGTAGCACCGATGCCGGGAACAATTATCAACATTCTGGTGAATGTGGGAGATGAGGTTTTAGAGTATCAGGAGGTGTTGATTCTCGAAGCGATGAAGATGGAAAACGCCATTCCATCGGTAGAGGCCGGAACGGTCAAAGAGATCAAAGTCAGCGTTAACG
>JASFFJ010000542.1:0-5640 GCA_050124355.1 Desulfobacterales bacterium
AAAACAATGATGAATCACGAAAAACAACCTATCATAGACTTAAAATCCCTCGGTACAAAGTACCGTGCCAGTTCGATTCTGGCCCCGGGCACCAATATTAGTAGATAACCGGGTCCAGAGTCCGGAACTGGTTTCTCCCTTCTTTATATTAGAACTGTTGTGCCCTTACAGCACTGCAGCTCCTTCCAGAAAAATTTGAATCCATTATGCCTGCGTGTCCACTGATATGTAAGTGGCTTTATTTTTTGACTTTGGTATTCAAGGTTGCTATATTTTTATTATTTCGAGACGATGGGAACATTATAAATATCGCAAAGTATCTTGTTGCCAAACATAAATAGATGCAACTGCCTGAAATGAAGATTCCGCACAATGAAAAATCATATGTCTCGGAGCAAAAACTGACTGAGTATCTTCTTTCTGAAACTCATGCCGTGGGAAAATCCAAGGCTAAATTTTTCCGCGCCCTTGGTTACAATGAAGCAAATTTCAGAAAACTTCAGGAAGCCATGGTTGGTATCGCCAAGTCGTGTGAGGTTGTCCAAGAGGTTCCAACATCTTTTGGCACAAAATACATTGTTGACGGACAACTGCCCATTCCAAACGGTGACAAAGTGAGGGTACGCACTATATGGATTATAGAACCCATAGATGATTCGCCAAGATTTGTGACGGCGTATCCAACTGAAAAAGTTAATGGGAGAATTAATAAATGATCAAAGAACTAGATACCGTAGTGCTTTCAAGAGATCTGCCGGAATACGACCTGAATAACGGTGACATTGGGGCTGTCGTTCATCGCTATGCAAAAGGCAAGGCATACGAGGTCGAATTTGTCACCGGAGAAGGCCAAACTATAGCGGTGGTAACCCTTGATGCCAAAGATGTAAGACCAATGCATGCCAATGAGATCCTGCATGTTCGTGGACTAAAAGCTGCATAACGAGAATTGCCTTTTCACTCTCTTTACCGAGATGGATTCAGTAAAATGGCAAGTCCCCGACGGCCTAATTTTGACAAAATGGAAAGAGAGGAATTTATTGAAAAGGCAAATCGGTTTTTTCCGCGGTATTATACCCGTAAAACTGTGCTTAAAAATGTACCCGCCATGTCACATTTTTTCTAAATGCCCTAAAATTTCCCAATTAGTTGAAAATGAGAAGATAATTGCCAATAATAAGTTGGCTGAAAAAATTATTTTCTCAAAACCGCTTTTCATTGACTTAAAATTCCTATACACATAGTGCCATGCTGGTTAAATTTCGGCCCCGGGCACCAGTAAAATAAGGGGATCGGCCAATTTTGCCGATCCCTTTTTTATGGTAAAAAATAGGATAGGTATCATACATCTTGTCTTGGTTGACATTGTGGTTACAATAATCCCCATCAGAAAGGCGACCAGAAAATACCTGGGAGGTAAAAAATGGCTGATAAACAAAAAAAATTAATCCTCGACGAATACGAGAAGGAAATCCTGGAGGCCTACGAAAATGGCAGACTAAAGCCATCGAAATCACAGGCTGATTTTCAAACAATCGCCAGAAATACACTAAAAAAGAACCGCAAGATCAATATCAGAATTTCAGAAAATGATCTTTCCGCTTTACAGAGAAAAGCTGCTCGGGAGGGCATCCCCTATCAGACGTTAATTGGAAGTGTGCTGCACAAGTATGCCAGTGGCTTTTTAAAAGAAGCAAGGTAATGCGATGACAGCCAAGTTTGATGGCGTTTGCATGTCCGCGGTCTTGCCAAAAAGCGCCTTTCCGCTTTTTTCGCTGGTTGTATTGCTGTGCCGTTCTTCCGGCGATCAGCCCCATCGCGGGCGGAATCGTTCGATGGTCGCAGTCGTCCTTTAAAAGCAAATGGATGTGATTTGAAGTCACAACATAGTTCAACACGACCAAACCAAAGCGCCGCTCGGCTTCAAAGAGCCACTGAATCCAACGCTGGCGGTCCTGTTTAAATATCAACAGGAACTCGCGTTTGTGGCATCTTTGGGTGATGTGCCAGATTTGATTTGGGATGTAATGTCGTTTTGCCCTTGCCATGGAACCATCCTATATCGTTATTTTTGACGCTGAAAATCTCAATATAGGGTGTATTTCAGCCCTTTCATTAAACAATTTAGCATAAATTTTAAATGGTTGGCTTGGCCCGTCCCCGATTAGCCCGATTAGCCTTTGAGAGTTTTGATTCAAGATTAGACAAGTAGAAGGGTACAGCCGGTATAATTGTGCCCGAGTGTGCCCAAATTGTGCCCGTCAAGGCCAAATATTTCCAAACATTTCCAAACGAAACCAAAAGTTAGTTGAAAAAGTGGAATATAATCAAGTTTTTGTATTTATTCTCTTTTTGAATTTTCCCGATTTTGGTCTTAAAATCCCTCGGTACAAAGTACCGTGCCAGTTCGATTCTGGCCCCGGGCACCAGCATAATCCAAAAATCAGAAGATAGTATCTGGACGTTGATCATCAACGATGTCAAAATTGTTCCCGCTCCGTTGACTCCAACCCAACTCAACCATCTTCCATATGAAAAATCTGCATCCAGATCCAACCGTGAGTCTGGATGCCGATAAACCGGTTTTTATATCATTTCGACCTCAAATCCGATTTCCAGCCAGATCCCCCGTCTTAACAATCTAAAATTCTTTTAAGCCTTTATCCCTATGTGCCGATAGTTGTTTTACCAAATATATAAGGTAGATCAGCTACTATTTTCAACAAGGCCATTTAGAATAGACATGAACAACCTACGTAAACACCATGTCGCTTCCGGCAGTTTTTATGTCAGCAGAAATACGCCGTTAATCCTTCAGGCCTTTCTCGGAACTTGCGTCGGTGTTGCGCTTTATGACGAAGAAGCCGATGTGGGAGGATTGGTTCATCTGCTGCTACCGGAACCGGTCAGCGAGTCAAGTACATATCAACCGGAAAAGTATGCTTCTACCGGGCTTCCCATTTTTCTTAACGCCTTATACGACCAAGGCGCCTCCAATAATCGTTTAAAAGCGTTTATTGCCGGCGGCGCCCTGGTGGGTCCTGTAGATGGCACAGATCTACATTTGGACATCGGTGGCCGAACCGCTGAAACTGTTAGACACTTTCTTAAGGAAGAAGAAATCCAGATCGAAAAATCGGAGACCGGGGGGTTCTTCACCTGTTGCTTAAATCTGAACATGCATAACTGGCATTGCGACATCGAACCTCTTGGTTTAGATAAAGTATCGAATGATATCGGAAGTTATGACTTTTCCGCCCAAGAAATTGAACGCGCCATTGAAAGGATCCAGCCGATCCCTCAAGTGGCACTAAAAATTTTGAGAATGATCAATGAAGACGAACATGATGTCAATGAATTGACCGAAGAAATCCGCCAAGATCAGGTCATCTGCGCCAAGACATTAAAACTTTGCAACAGCGCTATTTTTGCAGGTAAACGAAAAATCGAATCTCTTGACCATGCGCTGACCTTTTTAGGTTTTAATAATCTTGCGAGATTGGTTATTTCCACCTCGATGGGCAGTTTCTATGGTTGCTCGAGTGCCGGATATTCGTTGTGTAAAGGCGGGCTTTTTCATCACACTGTCGGCGTAGCCATCATCTCTGAGAAATTGGCGGATTTTACTGCAGAAGTGAAACCAGGAATAGCCTATACCGCGGGTCTTCTTCATGATATTGGAAAGGTGGTTCTCGACCAATATATCGCTTCTGCCTACCCGCTTTTTTACCGCCAACTATTTGAAGAAAATGCCAATTTCAATGAAGCGGAAAAAACGATTTTGGGCGTTGACCATACAGAAGTTGGCCGTAAGCTTGCTTTGAATTGGTCATTATCGGAATCATTGGTCGATACCATCCGTCATCACCATAACCCCGAAGAAACTGCTCGAAACGTTGAACTGACGAATATTGTCTACCTGGCCGATCTTATCATGTCTCGATTTCACACCGGTTTAGAGCTGGAACGACTGAGTACTGCAACGCTTTCTTCAAGACTGAGAATGATCGGTTTTTCGATTGATAAATTGTCCAATATCGTCGATCTGATCCCCGCCGGAGTATTTAAATCGAAGCCCGAACTGACATTGATGCAATGATGAACATAAAATCAAGACTTACGGTGAAAAATGACAGATAAAGAAGGTATCGACAACAATGATTCAAAAAAATCTGAATTTTCCTCCCTTGAGGAATTTGAGTTAGATGACCAGATCGAAATAATTTCACCTGAAAAAGACACGGTCGAACCGTTGGAAGTGGGTTCGGAGGAGGTCGTAATCGAGGAAGCCGAAAACGGTACCAGCCAACAAGTGGTGCCGGAAGCGGTTGGCAGCGAGGACACAGAAAACGCTTCCGCTAAATCGGACAGCGATATATTCAAAGAAATAAAATTGCCGTCAAACTCGGATGACGGAGAATCGACGCACCGCCCGAAAGACCAAGCAGCCGAAAACATTTTGCCAAAGGCTGATGGGCAGAAAGACGAGCAATCAGATCCTGATAACATTGACGAACCTTATTTTTTAGAAGTTGATGGTAAAGAATCCCATGATGAACCACCCAAAGAGCAAGGACCTCATTCAGTAAACGATGCAAAGGCAGACCAGGAAAACAACAAATCAGACATAAAATCCCAAAAAGACTTGGAACCGGCCCAAACTCAAAAAGATAGAATCGATAAGAATGGGGATTCCGTAAAATTGTCCAAAAAATCCAAGTCTAAAACAATCTTCGGAAATTGGTCCATTAACCAAATCATCATGGGATTGACCTTGATATTATTGAGCTTCGCAACTGGTGTTATTTGCAAGGATCCTACTCTACTTGGATTCAAAAAAGAGGCAGAACCGGTCACTCTTAAAACGAGAGAACCATCGCTTGCTGTGGTGACGGCATCAAAACAGGTAGAGTCAGCTGAACCGCTTAGCAAAAATGACACATATCTGGCCAAGATCAGGGAGGCAGGACTTCTCAGAGGTGAGCTGCAATCGAAAAAAGAGGAAATCTACCAGCTCAAGCAATACTATCGAAACGGGATCTCCGATCTGACTGCACAGATTAACCGGGAATTGCAGGAAAGCAATATCACCACATACACGGAAGCCCTTAAGAACAGGCGAATTGAGCTCAACCTTCGCACCATACAGCGCCGCCGGTTCTATATTCAACGACTGCAAGAGCCAATCCGTTGGATCAAGCAGGGTAGGGAGGAGCTTCTTTATCTTATACGCAAAGCCGAATTTGATCTGAATTTGATCGATATCGCCAGCGGTATTGATATGGCCAGACATATGCGACACATCGATGCGGCGATTCAAAAATATCGACCGAGTGCGGACAAGCTTGCGGTCCTTCGCGAGCATGCAAATCCGACACCGCTCGAGACAATCTGGGACCAACAAATTAAAGGCCAAATAAAGAGTAACGATCAATCGCTGACGTATGGGTTGGATCTGGAAATTACTGAAGAAATTTGTTCGGGAAATTATGAACGCACTGCAGAACTCACCAATATATCCGCCGTAACGGCCCGATGCCTATCCCAAAAACCTGGATCAGACCTTTTTTTAAATGGATTAACGGCACTATCCCCGACGGCGGCCGAACATTTAATTCAGTGGCGTGGCAGTTGGATGTG
>JASFFJ010000543.1:0-5637 GCA_050124355.1 Desulfobacterales bacterium
AACCCCTACGAGCCGGAGGCTTCGCTCTGTCTTTTTAATTTAAATAGATAGAAATGCTTAAATATTCAATCTTGCTATGACATAAATCCTGCGCAAACATGATAGGATTTCAATAAACTCTGCGTCGCTCTGCGGTCTCTGCGGTGAAAAATTACAATGATGTAGTTTCATATTAGCGGGAGCCGCTGGCCAAAAAACCGGCCAGTCTGATCAAGAAAGAAACTTCGAGGTTCGGTATCGAGTTCGGCCGTTGTTGGGTTTCGCATTTCGCAACATCGCCGGCAAGATGTAGGTTGGGTAGAGTGCAACGAAACCCAACAAAGTTGGGAGTAAGCTCAACCCAACCTACGAAATATAAGGTGTAGTTTCACACAAGGATCCACCGAACACAGTCGTCATGCCTCTGCTGCCGACGAATTCATCTAATAACGGCCCTATTCAACAAAAACCCTGATGAGCAATATTGCCAATAGCTTTCCTGCAAGAATGTCCCATCACAACCGTAAAGAGTCAATTCTATTCCTCCATACAGTGGTTTCCAGGCCATTCGGGTATTAAAGATATATTTTTCATGAATAATCCCTTCCGCCACATTTTGTGTTGACAAAAGCAATTGACACAATATATAGTATATTTTGTTGGGTGTGCTTCATGTGAAGCACGGTAACAGGGAACCCGGTAAAATCCGGGACTGTCCCGCAGCGGTGAGTGGAAACGAACGCCGTCACCAAGCACTGACCTGTGTAAGGGTTGGGAAGCGACGGCCAGTAGGCAGCCGTCTCTAGTGTCCACGAGTCCGAAAACCTGCCCGGCCAATATCAACGACTTGCTTCGGCAAGCGAACCTTCGAGGAAAGGTGACACCATGACCCAAACATCCGCAGCTGTTCTGCCCTTATCTCCTACCGTCGCATTTCAACAAATCCGAAAACGCAGCGGTGACCTGGTCCCCTTTGAAGTGCAAAAAATTACCGACGCCATTCTGAAAGCCGCCGGGGCCACCGGAGAATTCGATCGAACCGAAGCCGGCCGGCTCACCATCCGCGTATTGAGCCTGGCGCAGGCCACAATTGGCCATGAGATCCCTGAGGTGGAGGAAATTCAGGATCTGGTCGAGGAAGTGCTGTTGGCCTCTTCGAACAGAAAGACTGCCAAAGCCTATATTCTCTATCGGGAACAACATGCGCTGATTCGTAAAATGGCCCAACAGGCCGACGTCAAAATCATCGACCGTTATTTGGGGCGGATGGACTGGCAGATCAATGAAAACTCCAATATGAGTTACTCGCTGCAGGGACTCAACAACTACATCTCAAGTGAAATCAGTAAAACCTACTGGCTAAACGCAATTTACCCAAAGGAGGTCCGTATCGCCCACGAATCGGGAGATTTACACCTTCATGACTTGAGCCAACTGTCCACCTACTGTGTTGGTTGGGACCTTCAAGATCTGCTGCTACAGGGCTTCTGCGGTGTTAAAGGCAAAGCGGTGTCGCGCCCCGCTAAGCATTTTCGGGCAGCCCTGGGCCAGATCGTCAACTTCTTTTATACACTGCAAGGTGAGGCCGCCGGTGCCCAGGCCTTTTCCAATTTTGACACATTGCTGGCCCCCTTCGTCCGCTACGATGGTCTCAACGCCGTTGAGGTGAAACAGGCCATCCAGGAATTTATCTTCAACTTAAACGTTCCCACCCGGGTGGGATTTCAAACGCCCTTTACCAACCTGACCATGGATTTGCAACCCCCCGCTACCCTCGCCGACCAGGCCGTTGTGATCGGCGGTGAACCAAAGTCGGAGACCTACGGTGAATTCCAAAACGAAATGTCAATGATTAACCGGGCATTTTTAGAGGTTATGGGCGAGGGTGATGCGCAAGGAAGGGTGTTTACCTTTCCCATCCCCACTTACAACATCGGTAAAAATTTCGATTGGGAAAACAAGGATCTGGATCCGCTCTGGGAATCCACCGCCAAATACGGCATCCCCTACTTTGCCAATTTCGTCAATTCGGACCTCTCGCCGGAGGATGCGCGGTCTATGTGCTGCCGGCTGCGCCTGGATACCCGCGAACTGGAGAAGCGCGGCGGCGGACTGTTTGGCGCCAACCCGCTTACCGGCAGTATCGGCGTGGTAACCATCAACCTTGCCGCCCTCGGCTACCAGGCCGACAGCGAAACGGCATTCTTTCAGCGCCTCGACCGTCTGATGGACATTGCTAAAATAAGCCTCGAGATCAAACGAAAAGTGCTCGAGGCTTTCACTGAAAAAGGGCTCTATCCTTACGCTCGCTATTACCTGCGGCGGATTCAGGAGCGTTTTAACTGCTATTGGAGCAATCATTTCTCCACCATCGGCATCATTGGCGGCAACGAAGCCTGCCTGAATCTGATCGGTGAGGACATCGGCACAACGGCAGGCCGTGAATTTGCCATCCGAATACTGGACCACATGCGGCAGCGGATGCAGGCGTTTCAGAAGGAGACGGGCAATTATTACAACCTGGAGGCGACCCCGGCCGAGGGCACCGGTTATCGACTGGCACAGTTGGACTGCCAACGGTTTACGGAAATGAAATGCGCCTTGAGAGACAACACGGGCCAGGTCCCCTTGTATACCAACTCTACCCAATTGCCCGTAAACTACAGCGATGACATCTTCCAGGTTCTGGACCTGCAGGATTCCCTTCAGACCCGATACACCGGCGGCACCGTCCTGCATGTGTTTTTGGGAGAAGCCGTGCCCGATCCGGCAGCGGTAAAATCCTTTGTCCGTGCGGTGTGCGAGCGCTATCATCTACCGTACTTTACCCTTTCCCCGTCGTTTTCCATCTGTCCGACCCATGGCTACCTGAACGGCGAAACGGAAACATGTCCGCACTGCGGCGGAGGTACAGAGATATATGCCCGGGTGGTGGGGTACATGCGACCCATTGAGCAATGGAACCAGGGCAAACAAGCTGAATTTCGCCTACGCCATCATTACCGGTTCGGTAGGCCATGCTGATCGGCGGCTTCCAGCCATTTACCCTCAGCGATTACCCCGGTAAGCCGGCGGCCATCGTGTTCACCCAGGGCTGCAATTTTCGCTGCCCTTTCTGCCACAATCGATCGCTGTGGCCGCTGCTCGCTTCCTATTCGCCTGCAGCCACCTGCGCAAGTGTTCTAAAGCACCTTGCCGCCCGTAAAGATCTGCTTGGCGGACTCGTGATCACCGGTGGAGAGCCGACCCTTCATGTCGAACTGCCGCATTTTCTTGCGGATGTTAAACACATGGGCATTGCCGTCAAATTGGACACCAACGGCAGCCGTCCGGAGGTCATCGCCGATTTGTTAAAGCAGTCCCTGGTTGATTATATTGCCATGGATATCAAAGCGCCGCTGGATAAATACGATATGCTGTGCGGTCTTCCCGTGGACACCGATGCCATCAAGCAGTCCATCAATATCATTGCTTCGGGAAATGTCAGCCATCATTTTCGTACAACCTATTACCGCTCACGCCTCTCACAGGATGATCTGACGGAATTAAAGCAGCTGGTTCCGCCGCAATCCACCCATCTGACACAAGCATATCGTCAGTCGCCGGCAGAATGATCCTGGACAAAAAAAATGTTGACCGAGAAACCGAACTGTTGTAACGATATTAGCCGAGGTGCCGATCAGGCTTAATAGGGAATCCCGTGAGAATCGGGAGTGGTCCCGCCGCTGTAACCCCTTTCCGCTTGCCGGAAGAAACTTTTTCAGCCACTGTGCGCCACTGTTTCAATCCATTGAAGTGGGAAGGCTGCTGAAAAAGAGGGGGAGCCAGAAGACCTGCCTTAACAAATACAACCTTTTCCCTGCGTGGTGACAGGGATGGTGGTTGACGCGTTGGGCCAAGAAAGCTGGGTGCAGCCCTTCAAGCATAATTGCTTGAAGGGCTTTTTTCGTTTTTGGAGAAAGCAATTTGATTTAATTTTAAGTATAAGGAGAACAGGAAATGCCAGCAAATGCGGAAAAAAGTTCCACAGAAACTTTCATCGTCTGGAATGACTACATTAATTTGATCGGCGCCATAGTTCCATCAGGTGAGGGCAAAGTATCGGTACGCGGCACGATTAGATTTAAAAATGGGGAAAGCTTGTCTTTTTCTTGTAAACAAGAAAATCCTGAAGTTTTACAACAGAAGCTTACAACTGTGTGCCGGCAAATTGCCAAATTCTATCGCACAAATTTAATCCGCAGGAAAGACAACAACACAGGTTCAGTAAACGAATCTTCTGTCGTCCTAAATAATTTAACGCCATTGTTGAATTAATACCCAACCCGGGCGAGGCGGAACTAATAATGAAGAACTAATTATAGTTAAATATTGTGCCATAAGTGGCAAGATACTGGATACTTGATACTCGATGCTCGTTAAAATAAGGATAGTTATCATTTTAAATCCAGTATCCAGAAACCAGCATCCAGCATCATTCCAATAAAGTGATGAAACGTTGCCATTAGAAGCTTTTGCAACATAAAACGCAAATATAGTTACTAAGCAGCTAAATCGGATCCGTCGCCCCGGTGGAGTTTTTCGGAAACAGGGGTTGACATGGCAAATCGATAAGTGGATATTACCTTCTTCCCAGCATTCTCCAATATCTTTTTGCAAATGTCTTTTTTTAGTGGGAATGAAATCTCTCCGCGGCAAGCCGCGGAGTATCATGTTGTTAGGATCTCTCCCACTCATATCGCAGCAAGCTGCGGGGAATTAAGCCCAGGAGAGATTTAAATGTACCTTAAAAAACTGATACCACTTTTGGTTGCAAGTATCTTGCTGTCTTGCATCCCGGTTGCGGCCAAAACGGTAAACGATCAACTGGGAAGAAACGTCGATGTACCGGCTGAACCAAAGCGAATCGTGGCGCTGGCTCCCGGTATTACCGAAATTATTTTTCAACTCAATCAGGCCCACCGTCTCAAAGGGGTGACGCAATTCAGCGACTACCCGCCAGAGGCGCTGACGTTACCGAAGGTCGGCTCCTATATCCGGCTGGATCTCGAACGGATTGTCGCGTTAGATCCGGATCTGTGTATCGGCATCAAAGAGGGTAACCCGAAGGAAATCGTCGATCGTCTGCAGTCGATGAAAATTCCCGTCTATGTGGTCGATCCCCGAAACCTGGACACGGTGATTGAGACCATTTTAGAAATTGGTCAATTGCTGAATGCTTCTGAACGCGCCAACCTGTTGGCAAAGACGATGGGTAACAGGCTTCAGCAGGTCAAGAAGATTGCAGCCCAGTCCGAAAAACGACCGCGGGTGTTTATGCAGATCGGGATTTCACCCATCGTCGCCGCCGGCTCTAAAACCTTTGTCCACGACCTCATTCTGAAAGCCGGTGGTATCAATGTGGCCGCCGGTTCCACCGCTTATCCGCGCTTTAGTCGGGAGCAGGTTTTAGCGTTAGCCCCGGAGATTATCATCATCACCTCTATGGCCAGGCAAGGCGATTTTGAACAAGTGAAGCGCGACTGGAGCCAATGGCCGAACCTGCCGGCGGCTCGAAACCAATCTATTTTTCTGGTGGATTCGGACGTCTTCAACCGGCCATCGCCAAGATTGATAGACGGCCTGGAACTTCTCGTTAAATTGATCCATCCCGAATCG
>JASFFJ010000544.1:0-5636 GCA_050124355.1 Desulfobacterales bacterium
GGTCAAACGAATTCCGGCGACCACATCTTCACCCTGCGCATTGGTGAGGTAATCGCCTTCGATGTGTCTTTCCCCGGTGGAAGCATTGCGGGTCATGGCCACTCCCGTGGCGCTATCATTTCCCATGTTTCCGAACACCATTGTGACGATATTAACTGCCGTGCCCAGATCGTGAGAAATTCCGGCGGCATTTCGATAATCGACGGCCCGTTTGCCATTCCAGCTTTTAAAGACAGCGTCGGTTGCTTGTCTCAGTTGCTCATAAGGATCAAGGGGAAAATCTTGATGGGTATGGTGTTGGTAGATCTTTTTGAATTCGGCAGTGATCCATTTCCAGTCGGCGGCCTTCAACTCGGCATCCGAATCAACGCCCGCCTTTTGACGGGCGACAGTAATCATCGCTTCAAAAGCTTCATCCGGGATACCCTTGACGACGCTGCCAAACATCTGGATGAGGCGGCGATAGATATCATAGACGAACCGCTCGTCCCGTATAATTGCGATCATACCTTTGGCAGTTTCATCGTTAAGGCCAATATTTAAAACCGTATCCATCATGCCCGGCATTGAAAACTTGGACCCGGAGCGGCAAGATACCAATAGCGGATTGTTGGCATCCCCAAATTTTTTCCCGGTGGCTGCTTCAAGGGAATGCAGGGCCTCCAGCTGCTGCTCCCACATTCCTTCTGGAAAGACACCTCCAGCAGCTAAGTAGGCATTACATGCTTCGGTGGTAACGGTGAATCCCGGTGGTACTGGAATGCCGATACGCACCATCTCAGCCAGATTGGCACCCTTGCCCCCCAGCAAGCCGCGCACGCTGTTCCATTCACCACCGCTGTCCGCGACTGCCTGCTCTATGTCATTGAACAGAAAAATCCATTTCTTTGCCATAGGTTGCACCTCCCTTTAAGCCTTTAAATGGAGTGAAAATTCAAGCCGGAGCCACAAAAATATAATTACAGATCGTGATCAGGTACAATAAGTAGTTTGGAACAATTGCGCTTTCTACGTAAATGAATAACGTTTTGGCTTCAGCACAGACAGAGACGGAGCAGATACACTAGAAGTTTTTCTATTTTGATAAATCTTTATTTAAAAACGATCTAAAAGTCAATTGTTTTATGTCATTTAGATAGGTGAAAATATTCTAAATCATCTGGGCTAACATGCACCCCACTGACAACCTTGCCCTTCACGGAAATACCAGCTTCGTGAACTTTATTAGGATCTCCGGATACTAGTGGATGCCAACTCCCTAATTTTCTACCTTCAACAAGGGAGCGGTAAGCACAACTGTAGGGCAACTTTTTAATAAGCCTTATCTTATCCGGGGAAAGCGCCTCGCAGTCCCGTTCATATGAGAATCTATCTTTGTAGACCAGGCAGCGACAAGTAGTTGTATCTAAATACCGACATGCAACCGCCAGTAGCTTGATTTTACCGGTCTTTCCATCTTGAACACTATGCAGGCAGCAGCGTCCGCAATTATCGCAAAGAGATTCCCATTCAGCCTTTGTCATCTCTTTTAGGCTTTTGGTTTTCCAAAATTGATTTTGTCTTTGTTCTATTTCCATTATCCTTAATTATTTCTTAAATTTGGCAAAGAGGGTTCAGAAAATCACAAATGAATGAATTCATCAAGAAAAAAATGGTTGAATAAGAGGCTTGATCCAGATAAAGAACCTGAAAATTGTAAGGAATTGAAGATGCAATGTAAATGAAGGAGGCTGTAATGGCTTTAGATGAAAGAAGTATTGCCTTCCTTGGTGCCGGTCATATCACCAAAATCATTTTGGATAATCTGGTTAAAACTAAAAAATTACCATCCCATCGGCTGATTGCCAGTGATCCGGCAAAGACCAAATTGCAGCAGCTTTCAGATAAGTATAAAATAATCATGGCCACCGATAATGTTGAGGCTGTTGACAAGGGGGATTTTGTTTTTATCAACGTTCCGCCCCAGGAAGTGGGGGATGTCATCGACGAGTTGAGCCTGAAAGGTTTTCCGAAGAACACGCTCATCATTACTCTGGCCGCAGGCATACCGATAAAAGCTTATGAAAGACTGGGGGATAACATTCCCGTTGTCAGAGCGTTGCCGAATCCGCCCAGTCAAATCGGCATGGGCATTGCGGCGCTGGCCTTTAATCCGGTCGTAACGGATGAACAAAAAAGTGATATTTTCGCGCTTTTTGCCGCATTGGGAGAATATGTTGTTCTCAGAGAAGAAAACATTAACACCGTGATGGCCTTGAGCAGTCCGGTGACAACCTACCTTTTTTTTCAATCGTTGATAGATGCCGGTATCAGAGCGGGTATCGACCGTGAGACCTCGACCAAAGTGGTTTACCAGACGATTGTGGGTGCCATGGAGATCTGGAATCAACGGCAGGTTTCCCCCCATGAGTTATTGTCCGAAGCCAGCACCCCGGGGGGAATTTCCGTGGAAAGCATTTTCACATTGGAAAAATATGCGTTTAGAGCCGCACTGAACGAAGCAATTAACACGGCCGTGCTGAAAGCCGAAAATTTAGGTGATAACTCAATTCATAAGCCACCCCGCCGTGGCGGGATGAGAATATAAAAGGTTCTACCGTTACCGCGAGGGCATGCTTGACAGGACAAACCCGATCGATGCCGGCGGCTTATGAATTGAGATAAATCAGCGGCCACCAGCGGGTGGCCTGAGCCCCTTCAAGGGGCCATTGGGCCATCCTCATACCCCCAGCTGCTGGTGGTCGCTGATGTTTAGTAGACATAGTTGTATTTATGATTCTGTGTACTAATTGACGTCCATCCAAAAATAACGAACTTGTCACTAGGACGACGCGAAATCCTTAACTCAGGACCGTAAATCGGAATGCAGACTAAGATATGGTGAAATTTAGCGAATTTCATAAAAAAGTCAGGACCATCCTCGATATTGATCTGCCGGCGGCCGGACCCGTCATCAATGAGGGCCGTCTCATGGCCGAAGATCTAAAAATCGGTCGTACGGCCTTCATGGACAACGTGGGTCTGGCTTCGGAAGCCGAATACAAAAAGGCCTGCATCCGCGAGAAGAAAATCATGTACCATGCCCATATCGGAATGGGTTCCTGGCAAGCGACTGTCGAGGCCTTGAATACCTTATATCAGAACAGTCGTGAAGTGGGCTTTAGGGTGGATCGTGCCGGTATCTGTCTCGACCGTCGGATGGGCCTGCCCGCTAAGTTTCGGGATATCGTTCCGGCTGAAACCGGACCGATGCTTACCAGCCCTGAAGCATGGATCCAAGTCGGGTTGGCCGTTCCGATTCAACCCCATATGGGGGATTTCATGATCGGATTCCCGGCCTCAACTGAAAATACGCTGAATGCCCTGCGGGCCGGTGTCACGACCATCGGAAATCTTTCTCAGTTTTTTGCTCACGAGGTACCCATGTGGCACGATCATGTCCTTACGACCGTTGAAACGGTTCGGGCCTTGTCGTTGATGGGCGCCTTGCGGGATCGGGGCACCCTCATACACTCTTATCTGGAAGACGGCTACGGTGCCTTGTTTTCCGATTGTGCCACTATTGCGGGTTGGGCCTTACTGGAACGGTATATCGTTGAAGATCTCTTAGGGGGAAAGCTATCCCACTGCATCGGCGGGCTGACCGCCGATCCGGTGAAGCGGGTTGGCTGGGTCTTTGCCCTTCATGAAATCCATCAGCATGATTGCCTTGGCTCCATGTTTTATGGAGACACCATCTCGTTTACACACAATTTAGTGGCCAACCAGGCTTTGGTGAGCGAATATCTGCTCTGGGATATGATGGCCCAACTTGAGTGCCCCACCGGACATGCCGTTTTGCCCCTGCCCGTATCCGAAGCCAAACGGACGCCCTCAGCTGAAGAGATCGCCGATGCACAGAACCTGGGGCGTCGGGTGGAGGATACGGCCCGCAGGCTCCATCCTCACATGAATTTCGACTTGCCCCATGAATTTGCCCGTATGGTGACGGCCGAGGGAAAGATGGTTTTTGATAATGCCATGGCGGGCTTCAAGGAAGCCGGCGTGGACGTCTGTGATCCCATTAAACTGCTCTATTTGTTGAAGCGGCTGGACCCTGGGTTGTTTGAAGAGATGTTCGGGGCCGGCAAATCAGATGCCGCTTATTTAAGGGGCAGAAAACCGGTTGTCATGAGCGATGTGTTTGAAGCGTCCACGAACTTTTTAAATCATTACCGCCAAACCATTGTCAAACATGTGCAGAACAGGACGTTGGCAGGCCGGTGCTTCCTGATTGCCTCATCCGACGTCCATGAACATGCCATATTGATCATCAACCAGATTCTAACCGAAGTAGGAGCGGAGATGATCTATTTGGGTGCCGAAAAAAACCCGGATGTAGTGGTTACGGAGGCCAGCCGTCATAAGGTTGAGGCCATTCTTCTCAGCACCCATAACGGCATGGCCTTGGAATATGCCCGCAACGTGAAAGCGGAACTAAAAAAACAACGACTAAAGATACCGGTTATCATGGGTGGCGTCTTGAATCAGAAGTTTGAAGATCAGGCCTTACCTGTAGATGTTTTCAATGATTTAAAAAAGATGGGTTTTTTCCCATATAAAACGTTGGATGGAAAGTTGACTCAATTCATAAGCCACCGGCTCAGTCGGTGAGAATTGAAAAGGTTCTACCGTTAGCGGGGGAACACACAAAATTGAATTAAACTTACACGATGCCGGTGGCTTATGAATTGAATTAAATAAAAGAATTTTAGCTCACATATTTTCCGATTTAGTCAGCTATGAAAGCAGCGTATCTGCTCATCAAAACGGACAGATCAGAAAAAGACATGATTAAAATAATCTTCTCAATATCTCAGAGCACGCAATAATAACAAAAACTAAGTTGGAGCAAAAATTCTTTTCACAAATCAGCGACCACCAGCAGAGCGTGGTCCCGGCCCCTTCGAGGGGCCATCCCCATACCCCCAGCTCTGCTCTGCTGGTGGTCGCTGATTTCCTTTCTGGAATTCAAGGAGGAGGCGTGACGTTTAGTCAGATATAATACTCTCGTGTGAAAGTTCATTGTGAGCAATATTTCACCGCAGAGAACGCAGAGCTCGCAGAGGATAATTAAAATTTTCTTTCTCGGCGATCTCTGCGCGCTTGCGGTGAACTGTAATGTTTCTTTTTTGATCAGACTGGCCGTTTTTTTTGGCCAGCGGCCGCGCTTTTATGGTCCATTCCTTCAGATCGAATCGGTTGCATTTTCGCTTAGTATCGCAAAGAAAGTATCGCAAGTTTCGGGCACTATTGCCCTTGATGGTAAAACCCCTCAATTTTCCTGATATATGCAGAATCCAATCCAAGATCCCGCGCGCCGCTGAGCATAATTTCCACATAGCTGCGGCAAGGCGGGAAGGGACCTTTCGGATCAATCACCCGATATAAATCAGCATGATGGAATTTGCCGTCTTCGCCCAATATCAGAAACGTCCACCTTTTATACAAATCTTTATAAACCCCTTCCAGATCATCGAGCGCTATGAGTTCCTGTTCGGTCACTTCGTATAGTGCGCCGTGTACGAGCTCACCGGGGGCTTCCATAATGCCGCTATAGCCCGCCTGGCTTTTTTCCGACCAGAACGGAAACTGTA
>JASFFJ010000545.1:0-5631 GCA_050124355.1 Desulfobacterales bacterium
CCGCACAAATAAGCGCGCAGATTGACGCTGAGATTGGTCAAAAAGACCATTTGTGGATGGAAACTAATTAGATGCGAAATCTGATTCATTGGCACGTCGCTTAATCTTCTCGGATGTTTTTGGATCGGCCAGGCAGACTGCATCGAGATCTCGGCACATCTCTTCGAAAAAAATCACTCCATTTAGATCATTTAGGTCTGACTGTCTGAATTATTTCTCTCAGATTTTAAGTCCGTCTAGCCGATATTCTTTGTAGTAAATTCAGCCGCGCTGATTGATGCGACTTCAACCATCAAGAATTTTACACTATTGCATCTTAATCGTATTCAAAAAAGGCGGCAGAAAGGATGTGAAAAGAAATCGAATTTATGAAAAAAACAATCGGGAATCATCGGGTATTTGCTCGTACGGGAGCAAATTTCAAGTTATTCTATAGCAACATAATTATTAGTCTGGCCATAATGATGGTGGCACTGCATTCTTCTGCCGATCTGTCTGCCGGGAACGCCGATACCCTGCCTGAGACGGCATCGGATTATTCCCGTCTTGTCCAATTCATTCGGCTGGAAGACAAAGTAAAACCTGTATATGCCTTTGATGATTTTAAAAAAACCATCGATGGACCCAACCTGAATAACACCAAACAGTATTTCAGCGATCGCAAGGATCTGATTAGGAAAATTAAAAGAGATCTGGGTGGAGGCTTGTTGAGATGGAAGCTGGATAATTTCGAACAGCGGTTGGTTTTCGTCCCGGAAACAAGGGATGAATTTGCCGCATTATACAAAAATTATTGTATCGATGTGATCGATTTCATTTTGAATGAAACCAGGCTCGATAATCCTTACACACAAATCAAAACCCTTCAACATGGAAACCCGGATATTTCCCCAAATCCAGGCATCACGGTATTTTTGGTTCATAATCTGGCAAAGGAATATCGCAGTACCTATTCATTCTTCAATGAAAATCCTAAAAAGAAAGTAAGAATTTCCTTGCGCGGCACGCAGTTTATCGGTGAAATCGGTTCCTATTCATCCATGCTAGAAATAAAGCAAGATGGAACGATAGAATTTGTTCGTAATAGATATACCATCTGGCAAAATAGTGCCCAGCTCCCATACAACGCATTAATTGTGCCGATCGAAGAAACATTTCACATTACGTTGCGACCGCACACCGAAAGGGCAATTCGAAATGAGATAAGGAGCTCGGCTGCGGTAGGGATTAATGATGTCGAGCAGATTGTCGAGCAATGGGTCGCGGTTGAAGAGGCGCTGGTCGGTGGTTTAGTAGATGTATATTTCTCGAAAATTGCAGTCAGGTATTTTGATAATTACACGTCGGTCGAAATAGAACGAGGGTTAGAGGCGAAATTACGTATCAAAAAATATCGTCACCTTTTGGAAGGAATCAGGTTGGTAAAAAATAAAGGTTACGAGGCAACGGTGGACACATATACCCGAAATCCAAATAAACTCAAAGAGATCTTAATAAAAGCGAAAAATCGTAATATTTAATACGCTCATTGAACCCCAGTTATCCTGTAGACCCATAGCCCCGTTTTTGTGGATTCTGTTGGAAATCCACTCTTTAAAAAAAATAGGGGGGATAAATTTCCCCCCTATTTGAAATCTGACAGGATTAGTTAAAAGGGCTATTATTCCATTACTTTATAGGATTCAACTGCAATGGTCTTGGTGCCATCGCTGGCTTCCTCCACTGTGCCCTTCACCTCAACCTTTTTGCCTGCGTTTTCGGCAACTTCTTCACCTTTTTCATCTTCTCCCAGCATGTATAGTGCGCCCCCTTCATCGACCAACACCCCATCGTCATTGATCGTTCCGACGATCATCGTGCTTTCTGCGGCAATTGCGGCACCACAGAAGGCGAAAATCGCGAATACCACCAGGACCCCCAAAAGTTGTTTTTTCACCATTTCATTACCTCCTATCTGTTTGTTGGTTTTCAGGCTCATCCAGCAAATCGAATTTATTGCCAGGTGATTTTCCTGAGTTGAGATACCAAACTGCAACAAAAATGCCAATTTAGTAACCTGCCTATATAATTACATATTGTGATCTGAGACATTAAAGGCCGGAACTTCGAATTCCTATGGTCGATACAATTTTAAGTGATCTTTGGCTATCTGTTTGCGATAATTGATGTAATAGATTGATAATATTTAGATTGTCCAACAAGAATTCCTGATTCTGATAATTTATCAAAACCAGACTTAAAAATTCTCACCGATGCGCTGAATTAGACCATCAGGACCTTGAGAATTACCGGCAGAGCAACGTCATTTTTAGCCAGAACCTCACCGTTAAATGGAGATTAGATGAAAGTTGTTTCAGGTATTAAAAAGGAGGATTGCGTTTCGACAATCAGAAAATAAGAACTCGGAGTTCCCTGCAAAAGCAACTTGCATTGGCTTCGATCTGGCTTACCCCACCCAATATTTTCCCCGCAAGGTTGCATTTCATTTATGATTTTAACTGATATTTAGAATGCTTTCAGAATTTTCCGGTTTTATATGGTATAATCAAACACGGTTGAAAAGATCAGTGACTCGTTTGGCATGTTGATTGCTTTTAGTACTTTTAGGGACGATTATAGGTTTCAATTAAATATTGCAAATGGAAAGTTTTGGTACTTGGCTTGAACTCGGATCAGGATCATTTTATTTTTGCTCGAATATCAAGTTCAAATGAAACTTTAAAAAAATTCAGCAAGAAAGAATAAAAAATTGAATATTATTGCAATCGTAAGCCATATTCGGCCGCAAGATGTTCTGGACATTCTATTTATCACGATTGTCGTCTATTATCTTTACATATGGTTTCGCAGTACCAAGGCATTCAAAGCCCTTATCGGCCTGCTTGCCCTGGGAATCATATTCACCGCTGCTCAGACATGGGGCTTGTTCCTGACAACATGGATGTTCCAGATTCTATGGCAGGTGTTGATTATTCTGCTGATCATATTGTTTCAACCTGAAATTCGCCAATTTCTCGAAAGATTCAATCCTTTTCAGAGACTGAGCTGGCGCAAATCTTCTAACCCGGCAATCTGGGTCGAGACCTTGACGGATGCGTGTTTTAGATTGGCCAAAGACAGAATCGGCGCTTTGATTATTATTGAGCGAAACGATTGGATCGGTGAATGGGTTACCGGCGGAATTCCCTTGGAAGGGCAGCCAACCCCTGAAATCATCAGGACTGTTTTTCAAAAAGAATCTCCGCTCCATGATGGGGCCATGGTTATACGGAATGGAAGAATTGTTGCGGCCGCATGCTATCTTCCGCTGAGCTCCGAAGAAGGTCTTCCAAAAGAGTATGGAACCAGGCATCGGGCTGGCCTGGGGCTTGTTGAGCGCTGTGATGCCTGGGCCGTCGTCGTCTCAGAGGAACGCGGTAAGGTCTCCCTGGTGCGAGAAGGTCTCATCGGATCCATTGAAGATCCCGCTGATCTTATAACAGCTCTCGACGAGCTGATGACGCCGAAAGAGCGCAAGGATCAGAAGTCCTGGCACAAACTCTACCGGGTTTTTATTGATCAATGGCGGGTGAAATTAGTCACCCTAGCTCTGGTGACAGTTGGTTGGTTATTCCTGGCCGGTCAACAGAACTTTGTGGTGAGCTTCAAGGTTCCGGTTGAATTGGAAAATCTGCCCGCCAAGATGGAGATAGTGGAACCGATTAAGCCGGAGATAACCATTACCGCGCGTGGTCTACGCAAGGATGCCAGCACATTGAGCATCAGAAACGTTCAGGCGAAAATTGATCTGTCCTTAGCCGGTTATGGAGTTAACTCCTTTCGTATATCGAGGGACAAGATTTCGCTGCCCAGCAAGAACGTCGATATCATCAAGATAGAACCCGATGAAATATTCTTCGTGCTAAGAGATAAAGAAAAATCAAACTCTATCCAAAACTAAACGATTCTTTTCCTACAGCTTAGAGACTGGAAGAGAAATACACCATGGCTGCAGAAAGACAAAAACAAAATATGGCGTCACCGTTCTGTTGGGTCTGATCATTTATGCAGGTGTTGTCCTTTCGTTTGCAAAAGAGGTGATCGTTGAAAACTACATCCATTATAAAATCGTAACAATAATTGAACCATAATTCAGCGACCTCAGTAAGTGGCCCCGATCCCTTCCTGAGGCCATCCTCATCCCCCAACTTTGTTGATGGTCGCTGAATTTTCCGGACAAGTCACCGCACTGGTCTTTTTGATTCTAGCAGTTGACAATCAATCTCCGAATCCGTAGATTACCCATTATATTCATACCCCTTTGAATAGTTTACTGATTTAGTGGGTGATTAGGTTATTTTAAGCACTAATATCAGGGCTCATAACCTCAATTAGAAAAACTTCTCGGGAGCCCCTGATATCTAAGGAACCTACAAAATTTGTAGTGAAAATAAGCGTAAATTCAAATTATCGGAAATAGTCGCTGGACGGCTTAACGCTCACTAAGCCCCTCATTCAGTTTCACAATTTGCAATGAAACATCCACCGGCTTTTAGCGACGACCTTCATTTTTGGTTTTAGAACCGAAATAAAAAATTAAATTCAGAACGATTTGCCCAAATTCAGTTTTATTGACGCGATTTCTGAGATTTCTGTTGCATCCGATTTTATGACACCTCAGTAGTTCTGAATTTAGGATGGAAAGAAATCAACTGCAGGAAGACAAAAGATATGACCCCAAATGACAAGCATCCAGACGAAATAGCCAAAGAAATCGAAGCTGAAAACAGGGAATGGCTTGAATCACTTGACTACGTGTACGAGAATCAGGGTCCTGACCGCGTTCGGCAGCTGCTGCGCCGTCTCCAGGCCCAGGCCCAACATCGCGGTGTCCAATTTCACTACACGGCCAATACCCCTTATATCAACACCATTGCCGTTGAACGCCAGCCGGTTTTTCCGGGCAGCCGTGAAATCGAGCGCCGGATAAAAAGCATTATTCGCTGGAATGCCATGGCCATGGTAGTGCGGGCAAATCGCCAACACTCGGGCATCGGCGGACATATCTCTACCTATGCCTCCTGTGCAACATTGTACGAAATAGGTTTTAATCATTTCTTTCGCGCCAAGACGGCCAAGCACCCCGGAGATATTATCTATTTTCAAGGACATGCGGCTCCCGGTATCTATGCCCGCGCGTTTTTGGAAGGCCGCATCACAAAAAAACATCTGGAAAATTTTCGGCGTGAATTGCAAAAGGAGCCGGGGTTGTCATCTTACCCCCACCCATATCTGATGCCGGATTTCTGGCAGTTTCCGACGGTTTCGATGGGACTATCGCCGATCATGGCAATTTATCAGGCACGATTCAACCGTTACCTGGAGGATCGCAATCTGGCGAAACCTTACGACCAGAAAGTCTGGGCATTTCTCGGTGACGGGGAACTGGATGAACCCGAATCCCTGGGGGCCACTACCCTTGCGGCACGGGAACGGCTCGACAATCTGATATTTGTGATCAACTGCAATCTGCAGCGCCTCGACGGTCCGGTACGCGGCAATGGCAAAATTATTCAGGAGCTCGAAGCCGCCTTCCGCGGTGCCGGGTGGAATGTCATCAAGGTTATCTGGGGTCACGACTGGGATCCTTTG
>JASFFJ010000546.1:0-5625 GCA_050124355.1 Desulfobacterales bacterium
TGCTGATCGCATCGATGCAGCCTTCAGAAAGCCGAAATGTCGCCCGCACCGATTGCCGCCCCCGGAGTGCCATTGTTGACGGGTTGGATATGGAAATCTCAATATCAGACTGTTTTTTTTTATTTTTCTTCATTACTCAACTCCTTTGTCTTAGGCACAACTTCATTCATTACTTTATTTCATAAAACTATTTAGTAATGAACTATATATTGATTGTAATGGGTATTGAGAATAATTATTTTATTTTTAGCATAAATTCAATGTTAGGTGTTTATCATAATTTACGAAAATAATCAAAGATGAGCTTGATATCCAGATAAAAGATAATAATCTTGCCATTTCCGGTGAACATTAGTATTTTTGATAACGAAATGCTCAATGAAATCTCTCCGCGGCAAGCTCCGGAGTATCATGTTTTTAAGATTTAATTCACTTATATCGCAGCAAGCTGCGGGGAATTAATCCCAGAAAAGATTAAATAAACAGGTCAAAAACGATAGTTTGAAGATCTCGTAATAAATTTGGATGAATCAAATATCATAGCAAAAGTCTGTTCGGTTATAGGGAGCAATTGATATGAAGGCGATGGTATTAAACCGGCTGTGCAACCTCAAAGAAGAGCGGCAACCACTGGCGCTGCAGGAAGTGCCGAAGCCAAGTCCCACAAACGACGAAATTTTGGTCAGAGTGACCACCTGCGGCGTTTGCCATACCGAACTGGATGAAATCGAAGGCCGCACCCCGCCTCGACAGCTACCTGTCATTTTAGGTCACCAGGCCGTTGGACGGGTGGTAGAAAGCGGAAATCAGGCAAAGCGCTATCCCATCGGTGAGCGGGTAGGGATTGCCTGGATCCATTCGGCCTGCGGGCAATGCACCCACTGTCACACTGGGTTTGAAAATCTCTGCCGTGAATTCAGGGCCACCGGCCGGGATGCCCACGGCGGGTATGCGCAATATATGACGGTACCCCAAAATTTTGCCTATGAAATTCCCGCTGTTTTCAGCGATGCCCAGGCAGCACCGCTGCTGTGCGCCGGCGCCATCGGATATCGGTCCCTGCGCCTGACCGGCTTGCAAAATGGTCAGAGACTGGGGCTTACCGGTTTTGGTGCCTCGGGCCACCTGGTGTTGAAGATGGTAACACACAGATTCCCCGATTGCGAAACCTATGTTTTTGCCCGTAGTGCCAGAGAAAGAAAATTTGCCCGTGAACTGGGTGCGGTTTGGACCGGTGATACCGGAGATGAACCGCCGAAAAAACTGCACGGCATCATCGACACCACCCCGGCATGGAAACCGGTATTAGAGGGGCTGAAGAGGTTGGCCCCCGGCGGCCGGCTGGTGATCAATGCCATTCGTAAAGAAGAATCCGACAAGGACAATCTGTTGAAGCTCGATTACCCGCAGCATTTATGGATGGAAAAAGAAATCAAAAGCGTCGCCAACGTAGCCCGGCGGGATATAACCGAGTTTCTGGAATTGGCCGCCCGGATACCATTTATTCCCGAAGTTCAAGAATTTTCCCTGAAAGATGCCAACATGGCATTGCTTGAGCTTAAAGAACGAAAAATCCGCGGCGCCAAGGTGCTGATAATCGATTGAGCTGATACAATTATCAATTATCATTTATCATCTAACATTTAACCTTGGTTGTTGGTCGCGGTCGATGGTAATTCATATTTCAATTCAGCAATACCTGTTACGTGGGAATTTCACGAGGCAACATGTCTGTGTAAGTCTGTGTGGTTCTGTGGCTAATTTGTATTATAAGAAACGAATTCACTGCTGGGTTTCAAGAAGCGGTCTGAGTTGGTCCGCTTTGGGAAATAAACCGAAAATCCCACCGGTATGCAGGAATATGATCTGCTCTCCAAAGCATTTGGGATCACGTTTGAGTTCCTGAATCATGCCGAAAAAAGCCTTGCCGGTGTAAACCGGGTCCAGGAAAATCCCCTCGGTTCGGGCGACGTCACAAATAAGATCCAGTTCTTCGGTCTTTGACAAACCATAGCCTTCGCCGACGTATCCATCGATGATCTCAACGTCGCTCGGGCGGCTAAATTCAATATCAAGATGATAGTCCGCGATGGCCTGCTCGCAAATATCGCCAATTGCTTGAACAAAATGCGTCCGATCGTCACTAACATTGACACCCGCAATTCGGGCCCTCACATCGAATAGTTTAGCGCCCAGTATTAACCCGGCGCTGGTTCCGCCAGAACCGACGGCATTGATGATCGTGCAGGGTCGATTACCGCCGCCCAAAGTGTTGGTAATATCATTGACCAGCTCCTCCATGGCCCGAATATACCCCAGCGCCCCCAGCGCATTGGAGGCCCCCATAGGAATCGTGTAAGCTTTTCTCCCCGACGCCTGCAGAGATGCAGCTTCATTCGCCATTAATTCGTCCCGTTGCTTGTATTCATCCGGGGTAATCCACACAATTTCGGCCCCGGCCATACGATCTAGCAAAATATTACCTTCCAACGGCGGTGGATTTGACGGGTCCGGGGTGCGCAGAATCAGCCGGCAATTAATACCCAGCATGGCGGCTGCTATGGCGGTCGCCCGACAGTGGTTGGATTGGGCGCCGCCGCAAGTGATCACCGTATCGGTTTTTTGGGCCACGGCATCGGCCAGAACAAATTCAAGTTTGCGAATTTTATTGCCCGACAGGGCGATTCCGCTCAGATCGTCGCGCTTAACGTACAATTTAACACCGTACTGCTCACTTAGCCGTTGCAGGGGTTGCATCGGTGTCGGCAATTTAGCCAAGTTAATCTGGGGTGGAAATGATAAGCTGCAGGTTGTCATTTGTTTCCTCGAGAAATGTGTAGTTTTGTTGGACGGTACCTCTGATTAAGCCCCTAATTCAGTTTTACTAACGACATGTTATAAAAGAAACGAAGGTTTCAGCAAATCACATTTAGCATTGACTGAATCCTCCAGAGGCGGACAAAAATTAAAGAATAAGGGTCCGCCGGCGGCGAACCACAAATCTTCCATCTTCGATCTTCAATATCAATGTGGCTGGTTTCATACCCTAAAAAGGGATGTGAGTAAAGAGAAGAATTCGCAGGTTGTCAACGTTGGGAGTCTGCAGCAGCGGTGAACAAAAAGGTGAAGTAAGAGCCGGCAATAATCTGATTGCCGCTGATCCATAAAAAATCGGTATCCCGCTTTCAGGATCCGTTTTTCAGTGAAACGCGGCTATCCCGGTTATCTCCTGGCCCAAGATCAGGGTGTGCATGCCAGCGGTTCCCTCCAGCGTACTGATAGCCTCCAGGTCGCATAGATGGCGGATAATGTGATGATCCGCCAAGATGCCACGTGCTCCTGTGATGTCCCGTGCCAAACGCGCTATTTTTAATGCCTCGCGAACATTGTTTAACTTGGCCAAGGAAATCTGAGGCGGGTTGGCCTGGTGGCTATCGAGCATCCGGCCCAGATGGAAATTGATGAGCTGAGCTTTGGTAATTTCAATCAACATGCGGGCCAATTGATCCTGGATTAGCTGGTAAGAGGCCACCGGCCGGTCAAATACCTGCCGCTTGAGGGCAAAATCTCTGGCGGCCTCATAACACGCCAAAGAAGATCCAAGGGCACCGCAGGCAACTCCGTAACGGGCATGATTCAGGCAGTGAAATACGGGTTTCAGACCGTGCGCTTCCTGCAGCATGCTGGCTTGCGGGATTTTGCAATCCTTTAACTCAATATACGCGGTGGGCGAGGTGCGGTAGGAAAACTTACGCTGAATCGGCGTGGCATGGAATCCGGCTCGGTCCGTCTCTACGATAAATCCCCTTACATCAGCGTCCATTTTGGCCCAGATCACGGCAATATCTGCAATCGTCCCGTTGGTGATCCACATCTTTTTGCCGTTGAGAATATAATGCTCGCCTTTTTTGCGAGCGTTTGTGATCATTCCGGCTGGGTTGGAACCAAAGTCAGGCTCTGAAAGGCCGAAGCATCCAATAATTTCTCCCCGCGCCATTTTCGGCAGCCACTTTTCGCGTTGCTCGGCAGAGCCGTATTTGAATATAGGAAACATCACCAGTGAATTCTGAACCGAGTACATGGCTCGCAGTCCGCTGTCGCAACGACCCAGCTCCCGGCATATCAGGCCATATTCCATATGGCTGCGTTGGTGACATTCATAGCCGTCGACGTGGCTACCGAAAAGTTCCAGCGCAGCCATGCGCGGGATCAGCTGAATGGGAAAACTTCCCTTGTCAAAATGGTCCGCGATGATGGGCATGCATTCTTGGTTGACAAACCTTCGCACCGTATCGCGAATCTTCTTTTCATTATCGCTCAACAAGGAATCAATTCCGAAAAAATCAACGTCTGTGGTGTGGCTCATAGTGTGGTTCTCCGGCTCAGGGTTTTCGACTAACATGTTCGCTAATATTTGGTTCGGCAGCTGGCCTGACTTTTGTTCACCTGCTTGCCGCCATGGCTTCAATCCGGGCAATTTCAGGAAGCACGCGTTGCCATCTTACCTCTTTCAATGGTTTTAATCTCAGCTCACCGTTGGACAAAATTGCAAACAAATCGTCACCCACCTGGACAAAACGATCTACCATATGCCTTGGCCAGGGAACTTTCATTCCTTCCGAAGCGGGTTTCCAATTCCGGCCGCCGTCAAAGGATTCCTCGATACGACCATTTCGCGATACGCCATCGGCCGGACCCGCAATGATATGGTGTGCATCGTTGGGATCAACCCAGATTGCGCGGATATAACAATCGTAAATGTTGTTCCAGGTTCTGCCGCCATCGATCGAACGGTAAAGTCCGCCTCCGGTAGCAGCCGTGACAATGTCAGATGACATCGGGTGTACCGCGATCGAATGCACATCAGGATGAATCATGGTTCCGAATTCGCGATACAGGTCCGGCTTGCCGTCGCTGCCCTCCACCAGGCGCCATTCTTCACCGCCGTCATCGGAAACCAGAACACCGCCCACTTCAACAGCGGCATACACGCGGCCCAGCCTGGGACCGGATTCAGCGATTGCAAACCCACGCACGCATCCCGCATTGGGTGAGTACGGCAGAAACCAACCATACTTGTCACGCAACACACTCACCTCCGGGTTTGGATTCCATGTAATTCCACTGTCACGGGAAACGAAAATGCCCGCCGGTTCGGTGCCGACCAGAATGGCTGCCGACGGTGTTGCCGAAGATGTCATCCAACGAACATACCGGATGCCAAGATTCCGGTTGCTTTCAGTCCAGGTTTGACCATTGTCCGCGGAACGCCAAATACCGTTGCGGCTGCCTGCCAGGATGACATTACCGGTCACGGCTACGCTTGTCAGCGATTGCTCCTTTAAACTATGTTTTACAATATGCCATTGGCCGTCGGTTTGCGCAGCGATGAACAAACCGATGGCGGTTGCAATATATAGGTAAATTCCCATGGTTAGAACTCCTGTAGTTTGTTCCAGGTTCAGGGTTCAGAGTTCAGGGTTTATAGGTTGCATCTACTGCAAACTGCTTTCGGTATTTAGCAAAATCGGTCATAGCCGCATTCACCTGTGGGTGACAAGGTTCTTCCAAAACAATAAGGATGGATTTAATTTGATAAAAGCCGGTTAAACATATTTCAACCCA
>JASFFJ010000547.1:0-5624 GCA_050124355.1 Desulfobacterales bacterium
TTCCAACCTATTTTTTCTGAGATTTGATCACCGGTGTAACGGCGTCCGTTCGGAAATTTGTATACGGTGATGCGCTTGTCATAATCTTCGCCTGCGATAGACCAGGCTGTGTTGCTCTTGGATATGATGTTGGCCTCATCGGCTTTGGCCCGAAATTTTTGGCGACCATAAAAGACGTCGGCAAGCTGGGGATCCGCCGTAAGCCGCCGCGCCCGGACATCAGGATCATAGGCCCAGGTAGGACCCAAACCGGCCTTGGACCTGATGAAATTTTTGGCACAGCGTTTGCGGCCCCGGTGGTTTTTTTTAAACCAGCGGTTTGGAGATCCGTATGCCACCTGGCTGTGGGTAAGCACGGCACGATCGCTTAGGTTATAAACGCCTTGGAGAATGTCGATCAATAGACCGATGGATCGATATTGATGTCTTGTGATGGGGTTGTAGTGATTTCCCACCAACTCAATTCCGATGGAAATTTTGCTGATATTCGTTTCTCCATTCCACATGCTTCGTCCGGCGTGATCGGCCTGATATCGCCTATCCAGCATGCGGTAGGTGCGGCCATCCCGGGCAATAACGTAGTGAGTATGTCCGCCTCGGGTTCTGCGACCGGAGGGCAGCCGTTTTCCCTTAGATATGACTCTAAGGGTCGAATTGAGGCCCAGTTCCGAGGTATGGACAATAATATAGCTTGTCTTCGCCCGTTTGACTTTTTTGAATCTGGGGTTCAGCTGCCGACGGTAGTCCACGATGGAGCGCTGGAATTTGGCAAGATCTGCTTTAGGGGCGGCGGTCGATACGGATGGCGTAAGGGAAAATAAGATGACAAAAAAAGACACAACAAATTTGATTCGAAAATCGTCAAACTTTTTGAAGCCATTCATAGCGTTAAACCCACCCGAACTTGGTTGAGATAATAAGCGTTATTTTCGATGTTTATTCCTAAATAGCGAAATCTTTACTTTAGACTATATCCCAAAGTTCTGAATTTATCAAATAAGTCGATTTCGTTTCGCAAAATACCGCAGGCAGTCATACCAGGTTTTTGAAGGCGTCCCATTCCATACTCCAGTCCAGAATTAATTGACAAACAACCCCTCTCTTTTCATCGACATTTACAGCATATCATTTGGAGATCGATACGATAAGTTTTTCCTGGTCCTTTTCTACAGAATACCGGGGAATTGGGCGGGGTGTCGGGCCGAAGATTTTATTCCCATTTGAATCGTAAGTCGATTTGTTAACGCTGCAGCACTGCACGGTGTCGGTACCGGGAACCGGATCCAATCGGCGATGGCCAAAATGGGTACACCGATTGTGAAACGCGCGATGCTCTCCATCCTCTCCGCAAACAACAAGCACCCGTTTCGGCAGGTTTTTACCTTCGAACCGGATTGCGCCACCGGGGGCTTTCAGTTCAGATGCCTTGCCCAAGTCGATGGTCAGCTTTCCATCCGCGTAATTCCAGCAATCTTCTATTCCGGGTTTGGTGGTCGCCGATATACCCAGCAGTCGTTGGAAAATGCTTCTTTTTAAGAATTTAACACCCATGTTTTCCTCCCTAATTGCAGTTTTTAGGCAAAGCCGCTGCTTTTTCTTCCCACAAGCTATAGTTTAGGGTTGTTTTTTTGGCGGTGCTTTTTTTCCACTAATGTGTTGAACTTCAATTTTTATAACTTTGGTAACCTTATCTAATTTTTCAATATATTTTTTTCCTTCTTCCATAAACCCTGGAGAAAATTTTTCCAATAACAATACAAGGGCATCATAGCGCTCAGTTCCCAGCACCTCTGATGCAACACCAAAGGCCACTGCGCTCACATAGTTGGTGGAAAATTCAGACGGCAACACTTCTGTATCCCCTACCGTGCAAAATGACACCTTGGGATTGTCGTCAAGGTTATCGATTTTATGGCCTTCAAGGGCGCAATGAAAGTATATGCACCTATCTTTATACGCATAATTCAGAGGGATACCATACGGCTGCCCATCATTGCCAACTGTCGATAAGACACCATATTCACAATTGGTCAGCAAATTAATCGCCTCATCTGTTCCAATCTCTTTGTCTTTTCTTCTCATTTCTCTCATGAATCTAGCTCCTTTTGAACACAGGCTATTTCATTGGGATTCTCTCGACATTTGGCCCACCCGAGACAGCCCCTAATAGATTTGTTGTTGAGGTAGATCCGTTCCACAGCGGTGGCCGTGTGATCGGAGATCTTCCTCTACCCATCCCAGAACAGTTGCGGTATTTCCTTTCTTTTTGGCGCTGCCGAAAAGAGTGGTGATTCGCATGGTCAATTCTCCTATATGATTTTTAAAAAGGTATTATTTGTCATGCTTTGCAAGACGTACCAATGGGTTCAAAGCCTTCAGAGCACAATGCATACACAATATTTTAATATTTCGCGACTGCGCAAATTAGAGGTTCCTATTGGAGGAATCACATTTATATTCTCGATATCAAAAATCGTAGAAATGGGCATGGTTGTGGTGCACCCCTGCTTTCCTGCGCCATATAGCCCCAGTTTCACGGATCTGTTTTTTCGCAGATACTTCAACGCTATCACGGCTTGGGCTTCTGTACGCCAATTGGTAATGAGTGATCCATCCATGACCGCCGTAAACGTACCGATCTGCGAATTTGTCAGAAGGATCATGGACGTTATGTATGGAAGACCTCGCTTCTTTCTCTCGCCGAGATAACCACCGGCCCACTTGATGCCAGCGGAATTCTTGGGCAATTTTGAAGATGTCATCATAGCGCATCTTCGTTAGTCTGAAAATTTCCGGGTCCAGGCCTACGTGATCGATGCCGTAGAAAGCGTTGTGGATTGAGAGACCATTATCAAAGCCGTCAAGTAACTGTTTATAATTCTCAAGACACGATTTCCAGTTACCCCATATCAGCTCCGGCAAGTGGAACTCCCGGATCTCAATTCCCAGATTTCTATCTCCGGCAATTTGCAGGTGATGTTCGAATTCGTCCTCGCGTGATACTTGCTCAGCACGAAGGTAAAGTTTCGTAGCCAGCGTTCCCTCCTCTATGAAGCCATTTCGAAGGGTTATCAGGAGTAGAGAACAGTTTCGGCATCGTCGTCAGACATTTTGACGGTTTTTTCGAAATCCATTCCCAGTTTTTTGAGCAATTTGATTGAGCCAAGATTGTCTGCCGAAGTTAACCCGACGATTTTTTTGATCCCCAAAGTGGTATGACCATATTTCAAAACTGCTTCTGCGGCCTCGTATGCAAATCCGCGGTTCCAATATTCAGGCAAAAAGGCAAAGCCGATGTCTGTCACATCAAGGAATTTACGGTAGAGCAGGCCGCAACCTCCAATCGAATCTCCTTTGTTTTTTAACTCAACCAAGAACATGCCGTAGCCTGAGCGCTTTTGGTTGGTCCAATATCCTTGCAAAATAAACCGTTCAGCATCATCTAAGTTCTTCAAGCCCTTATCGCCAATATTTGACACAAACGATGGCTCATTTACCAATCTGAGGATAAATTCTGCATCATCGATAGTGATGTTGCGGAGAATTAATCGCTTCGTCTCAACGATCATCAATCCTGCCTCTCATTTTGTCGTAAATGGGAATCCAATCGTCCGAGACGTCGTAAAGATTGACGACGCCCTGAATCCGCTTGGGGATTCTTAGCGCAGGGATTCTCAGAGCAAGACGGTATCGAAGCCTGATTTTTTTGCATTCCTTTATAATTTTCACTCAAATTACAGCTTTCAAATCGATATTGCAAGAGCTCCTAAAGAATTAAAAAACAGTTACGATATTGGCTCCTGGATCAGTGCCATTGAGATCGCATAGGCATTTTCCCGCAAGCATATCAATCCAACGCTAATGGTGGCTCTTTAGTATTGTACCTTTTAATTCTAATAAAGCGGTTGAAATCTGAATTGGCGAAAAAGGGATTTTTGCAAATATTTGATTCCCAAATGCTATCAATCAGTGAGATTTCATTTTTCCTTGACAATAATTTCATTTCCCTTAATTTCACTGTAAGAGATTCATCTATGTTTGTATCATCATCCCCAAATTATCTCTTTTATTAATTGCACCCAATTGAAAGGAGGCAACAAAATGAAGGCCAAAGAAACAGCGGTGGTTTTGATAGAATTTCAAAACGATTTTTGCAAGGAAGGCGGTAAACTGCATGACGGCGTAAAGGGGGAGCTTGAACGGCAGAATACAATTCCAAATGCCATAAAACTGGCAGAGGGAGCCCGTAAAAAAGGAGCGACGGTCATCCATTCGCCATTTGTATTTAATGAAAAATATTTCGAGGATCATCAAATGAAGGGGATTGTTAAAGCGGTGGCTGATGGCGATGCCTTTCGCGAAGGAACCTGGGGAGCTGAAATTATCGATGAATTAAAACCGAAGGAAGGGGACAAGGTTGTGGGCGGCAAATGCACCCTATGTGGTTTTAATAATACGAATCTGGAGAATATATTAAAAGAAAATAATATAAAAAATGTGGTAATCGGCGGGTTTTTGACCAATTTCTGTGTTGAAAGTACCGCTCGCACAGCTTATGACAAAGGCTATGGCGTCACCATCATGAAAGATGCGACGGCTGCCACCTCTACGGAAGAGCAACATCACTCTGAAGAAAAAATTTTTCCCCTGCTAGGCCAGACGCTTTCTGTCGATCATTTCCTTGACCAATTGGAGGAGTCATGAACAGAACAGTTTGCTGATGGGTGGAAAAATGATGCTGAAAAAAATTTTGACTGGATTCGTGATCCTTTCATTTTTATCGGTCGCAGACTATCTCACCACCCAGAATGTCGATTCAGTCCGTATCGTCACTGAGGGTTACGGTAAATCTCAACCGATTGCCGACAACGACACGGTCGGAGGTCGCGCCCAAAACTGCAGGGTCGAAGTGGCTATCTGGGCAAACGAAAAATTAAAAAAGGTTGCCAAAGAAACAACCAGCTGAGAGCGCAATTAAAGACTGTTGGTTCTTGAAATATTAGTAGCACTTTGTCAGATGCCAACATCAAATCATGTTTTTCCAGTATTTCAACAACTATTCATTGCTCAATTGCTCCATCACTACGCCCCGCCAGTTATAATTAACCTCTTTTGATATTGCTGTTGTCGAAAAATCCAACATGGATGTTGAAAAATACTACACTACTCTAACTATCTGATAATAAATCACAAATAAATTGATTTTGGTTAAATCCGATCGGTGGGTTGGTGGAGTGTAGAATATTTCAACACACAGAGGGAGCCTCCGGGACTGGCCTCTGACCGTTTGATTTAACAAATTATTAATTGATAACAAGATGTTATACCTTCGTTGGATCGTTGCTGACAACTTGGCACATCACTTGCTCTACATGTCGGTAAAACAATGACCCCGAACCGAACAAAGGAGTGAGAGAAATGACTGACCAAAAAAGAGACAATCGAAGAAGTAATGTGGGAATTGGTTCAACCTATCGCAGAGGCAATTGGCAGGATCTGGGCTCCCAACAGGAGATCGGATCCGTGATGCAGGGACAGGTCTGGATGGTCAAACCCGATAAAAAGGCCAAAGCGGCCAATCCTTGCCTGTGGATGCAAGCCGGTGTAGTGAAATTTAAAAACTG
>JASFFJ010000548.1:0-5617 GCA_050124355.1 Desulfobacterales bacterium
GTTCGACCAGTAGAATTGTCAAACCGGTTGATCTTAATTTGTTTATAAAATCATAAATATGATGGACGATGGCGGGCGCCAACCCTAAAGAGGGTTCATCCAAAAGCAGCAATTTGGGTTGTGACATCATCGCACGAGCGATCACCAATTGTTGCTGTTCACCCCCCGAAAGGGTTCCGCTTTGCTGATTTTGGCGTTCGCGCAAGACTGGGAAAAGGTCCAGCATTTGTTCCGTGTCATGATGGCTTTTTTTGCGATTCCGGCGATGGATGAAGCCACCCAAAATTAAATTTTCACGGACGGTCAAATCAGAAAAGACTTCCCGGGTTTCCGGAACCATGGCGATCCCCTTGCGCAATACCCTCTCCGGAGAAAGCGAGGTGATATCTTCTCCATTAAAAGTAATTTTTCCAGACGCTTTAAGGGCCCCGGCGATCGCCAGCATGGTGGTTGTTTTTCCGGATCCATTCGCTCCCAGAAGACAGACCATTTCACCTTCCGAAACCTCCAGACTCACGTCTTTAACGGCCGTGACAGCGCCGTATCGGACGCTTAGGTTTTCCACCTTAAGCATGTGCCACCTCTGTTGAACCGCTGGTACCCAAATAGGCTTCGATGACGGCGGGCAATTTTCGGACCTCGTCGACATCGCCTTCACCTATTGTTTGGCCGGATGACAGAACATGCAGACGATGGCAAAGGCGCATGATGAGTGTCATGTCATGATCGATAATCAACATACCGAGGTTTTTACGGGCAGGAAGTTTAGCAAGGATGTTTAACAACGCCTCGCTTTCGGCTTCATTCATTCCGGCTGCCGGTTCATCTAACAGTAAAAAGTGGGGTTCTCCAGCCAACGCACGTACTATTTCCACCTTACGTTTGTCGCCATAGCTGAGTGTACCGGCGAGTAGGTTGGCCAAATCGTTTAACTGAAATTCTTTCAGCAAGGTCGAGGCCAGCTTGCCGGCCTCTTTTCGTGAGGCCCCTTTGGCAAGTGCCGTTGTTTCGACGTTTTTTTGGACGGTCAACTTCTCGAACAACCGAACAATTTGAAAAGAACGGGTGATCCCTTTCAATGCAATTTTTCTGGGAGATAAATAGGTGATCTCTTCACCATCGATGCTGACACTGCCGGATACCGGATGGACCTGACCGGTGATGACATTGATTAACGTGGTTTTGCCGGAACCGTTGGGACCGATCAGACCGACGATTTCGCCGACTTTTACGTCCAGGTTAACGCCGTCAAGTGCGCGAAGACCGGAAAAATCAACCGAGATCTCCTTAGCTGAAAGACATAAGTCCGCCATAAATTATTAAGCTCCCTGGAGAACAACGCTGTTTATCGGCAAAATTGTGATGGTTTCTGCACTATAGTTCAGACCTAAAGGAAAGGGGCCGCTTGGGCCCCTTTTAAAATATCGAAATTATAGTCAATAAAAGGGTAATCTAAGGCTTGCAACCGTTCTTGAAAGTCTCGACCTGGGGGTCATGGAGTGATGGAGTACTGGAGTGGTGAAAAAAAAGACATCAGTCCTTTCGTCATTACTCCAATACTCCAATACTCCAGTACTCCAACTTGTCGTGTCGAAGTCACACCCCGGTACGACCAAGGCGGATACTTCGAAACTGCTTAAAATTGAAAGCTACCACAATGGATTACCTTCTTTTGGTTATAGAGCTGATAATTAATCTGCTTAAACAAGGCATCCTCAGGGTGCTGGTGGATTTTCCGGACGACGCCATCCGATAAAGGCCGGTTTGCCCTCCGTTAAACTAACCAGTACGGCAGCCTTGTCCGGGGCATGACCCTCTTTGGCCGACCGGTAGGACAACTTGCCGGTTAAAAGGTTATATTCATTATTCTCAAGTGCCTTGGCAATCGCAGCACCGTCAAAAGAGCCGGCTTTCTCGGCGGCTTGCGCCATCAACATTATAGTATCCCATCCTGTGGCGACAAATGAGGTGTCCGGCGGGCTTCCGTGGTAAGCCTTGTAGGCTTCGATAAAACTGCCCATGTCCGGGTGGGCCTCGGGACCCATCCAGGTATGGGTGACAAAATAAATGTCACTGCCGAACTTTGGACCCAATGCCTCAAACAGACCCGGATCGTCGTAAGAATCGCCCCCCATGATCGGTGAGGTGATGCCAACTTCACGGATCGACCGTATAATGGTGCCCAGATCCGGCATGTATGATGAAATGAAAATTACATCCGGCTGGGGTTTTATTGCTTTCAGGCGAGATAGCTGGGCCGAAAAGTCCTGGTCACCCTGGGTGTAGGTTTCCTCGGCCAGCACCTTACCGCCGATTGCCTTAAAATGGGCTAAAAAATATTTGCTCAGACTTTTGGTATAGGCAATAAACTGATCGGTAACAACATAGGCAGTTTTCCAGCCGCGTTCTTTAAATGCATATTCTGCACCGGCAGCCCCCATCGTGGTGTTCCACATGGATAAGGTAAATTGCTTGTCGCCAAGAGACCAGGAGCTATACAACGGATCCGAGGCACAGGTGGAAATACCGACGATACCGACCTTTTGGGCTTCCCGGCTGGCAGGACCGCCAAAATCGAAATCGCAGGGCGCCACCATGAGCTTGGCCCCTTGATCGATCAGCTCCACGGCCGCGTTACCGACGGTGACAGGATCGCTTTTGCCGTCAATATTTACGAATTTAACCTTTTTCCCCAGAATGCCGCCCTGTTCATTTAGGTATTTAACTGCAACCTGGGCGCCTTTCAGACCCGGTTCGTCCAATGGTGCCTGGACACCGGTGAGACTCAGGGCGCCCCCAATCAGTATTTCATCCTCTGCGAATGAAGTTGGCGCCGCCAAGAAGATGATGAATGCCGCTGACAGTATGCCGATGAACATCCTATTTAAATTAGATCGCATTTTTTGCCTCCTTTTTAGTTGAATGGTTTTTATTCCAATTCGCCGTAGCTGTTAAAATGTTTCCTTGATCCGGAAAACACATACCTAATAATCCTATTAATTTCAAATAAAATAATATTGGAAAAAAGGTTAGCCCTCAAATATTGAAATAGCCGCTAAAAAGCGCAAAATACACAAGAAGAAATTTCTGGCCCTGTAATTTAAAATTGTTACGATGAATAAAAAGCAAAATAAGGGTTCAAGGGCCCTGATTTTAGCTGTATTTGCTTCCGTTTTCCATCTCGTTAAAGATGCCGCATAAATAACCGATTAAAAATTGAAGCATAAAAAATAGTTCCTGAATAGGAGGATAGTTTCTTGAGTAGCACCCTGACAAAAAGATTGTTTACTGGTTTGGCAACTTGCTTTTTCATCATTTTTACTCTTTTAGCCTTTAGCTGTAGCGGCGACAAGATCAATGTAAAATATGAAAAAAAAGGTAATTCAGGATTTTCGAAGCCAGATCATAAACATCATCAAAAGAAAGGTGGACCCCCTGCACATGCAAAGGCCCATGGGTATCGGGCCAAACTCAAATATCGCTATTATCCCGATTGTTCCGTTTATCACGATACCGATCGAGGTTTTTATTTCTACCTAAAAGGTGGCAACTGGGAGATTGGGGCATCATTGCCGAACAAACTAAAAATAAGGTTGGGTGAATCCGTGAATCTGGAGTTGGATACCGATAGACCCTACGCACGCCATGCCGATCATATGAAAGCGTACCCACCTGGGGAAAAGAATAATAATAAAAAAGACAAAAATAAGAAAATACACAAATGGGGAAAGAAGTTTGTTAGGTTGACAACGACCGGGCCTATGTGAATCGCATATTTGTGCGTTTCAGCCCTGCTGTTGATGACAGTGATACTTTTTATGATCGGCTCTACATCGGTCGCAGTTTGGCTTTAATCACCAGCATGGATGCGGACGGGATCCTGATAGCTATATCATTGTATAAAATATCAGAGTGGCTATTTGTTAATAGGCCCCCAACCAAATTTGTTCATTATTGTTGTTCTTACTTCGGAATATCCCTCTTCGTCATATAGAGGTGTGACCTCGGCGCGACAAGTTGGACGACTGGGGTAGTAACAAAAAGGTTGATGTCTTTTTTCAACCCACCCGGACGCCATTAATTAATAACTGCTCATAAATTGCCTTTTTTAGTGGATCAGCATCAGTTTTCCCGCATAACCAATTTGTGTATGTCCCTGCCGGTAGTCAAGGATTTCTAATAATAGCCGATACTATATCTGATATATTGTTTAACCGTTTGGTATCACAGTAAAATCCGTAATATTCTGAGATTTATGAGTATTAATTTAAAAAATGGTCTGAAGACCCATCCGGCAGGATTTACTTTGATCGAGTTGATGATCGCTATCGCCATCGTGGGGCTTCTTGCGTCCATTGCCGTCCCAAATTATATAAAATACAAAGATAAGGCCCGCTTGGAAGTGGCTATGATCGATGTGAGAATGATCGAAAAAAAGATTTCGATCTACGAGGTGGAAAACGGCGAACTGCCTGATGATCTTAGTGAAATTGGGATGGACAAGGTATTAGATCCCTGGGGAAGACCCTATAATTACTTAAAAATTCGAGGAAATGACGGTAAGGGCAAAAAATTCAAACCCAGAAAAGATCATTCACTCCATCCGATAAATACTGACTATGACCTTTTCAGCGTGGGGAAAGATGGTAAGAGTACGGCACCTCTTACTGCTAAAATAAGTCAGGACGATATTATCCGTGCAAACAACGGTGGCTATTTTGGGTTGGTCTCCAACTATTAGAATGTTCGTAATATGAATTTTAACTTAAAAATTTTTACCAGTAAGTTTTCACGCAGGATTTTTTTCGTTTTTTTTCTGTGTGCCTTGATACCGGTCTGCGGATTGGCCGTCATCGCCTATCGACATGTGAATCAACAACTTGACGAGCAGTTTAACACCCGTTTGAAACGCTCTGTCAAATCCTACAGCCTTTTTCTATACGAGCGCTTTTTGGTTCTGGAAACAGAAATGACCCTGGCCTCAACCCACTTGAGCAAAACTACCGGCAATTTATCTGATTCCATAGAAGAAGACTTTTTAAAACGCTTGCAAAATCGATTCAACGCTATGGTCCTGTTTAACAAGGACGGAAAATCCCGAGTTATTTTTGGTCGGATAGGTGGAATCGAATCTTTTAATGAAAAAGAGCGTAGCCATCTAAAAACCGGAAATAGTCTTGTTAAAATCCAATATATTTCCGGGGGCCAGCTCGACTTAATCATGATCTTACCATTGGATTCCGAAAAGCACGGGGAAGGCTTTTTGGTCGCAAAAATCAATCCAGCTTATCTTTTGGCGCTAAAGCATGAGTTTCACTTGCCGCGCAATACCGATCTGATAGTAAAGGATGAATCACAAAAGATTTTTTACAGTTCTTTTCAGGTAGATTCCCAAGTGCCCTCCAATTTTTCTCAAAAAACAGTCGGCAGGAGTTCAGGCTATTTCGAATTTGAATGGGAAGGTGAAAGCTATTTGGCGTGCTATCGCTGGATATTTATGGAACCGAAATTTTTAATGCCCGGGTTCAATATCACATTTGTTCAGTCAGAAACTGATGCCTTTTTGCAAATGGTTGAATTTAAGAAAATTTTTCCCCAAGTCATCTTGCTTTCATTA
>JASFFJ010000549.1:0-5599 GCA_050124355.1 Desulfobacterales bacterium
ACGATTACGGCCTAACATTTGGTGGTCATCAATCAGATTTTTCGATAACTCGTCAATTTTCTTTGTCTACTGGGCTAAACTAAATTATAGCGTAGACCGTGTTTTTTGGCAAGATGAAACCCGCTTCCGACTCCTCAGTCAGCTATTTCATTCCAGATTTTTTCTGTGTCTGTTAGCGCCACACTGTCGGCATCAAACAGGGGCTTACTGGTTTCAGGCGTATATTTGTCCAGAACCAGATTGATTTGGGCAATAAGTTTCTCCACTTCCAGATCGTTTAATGTTTTGATCATTAACAAATCATCCTGGGCCTGCTGGAAATAATAACCCAGTGTCTCATGACCATTTTGAAAATATAGTATTTTTTCATTTAACCTGGCAACGTATCCGAGTAACAGTTGAATCAATTTAAGGTTGTAGTCAATTCTGGGAGTCAAAATTGCCTTGTGATAGGATTTAATTTTTCGCTGTGCTGTTTCTTGCTTGATTTCTTCTTTGAGAGCCTCCGTTTTTTGTTCCAATTGTTTCTTTTTTTGTTTAGCCAGCTCAATTTGGCCGGACAAACTTTGCTGCAACGATGTAATCTCACTCATTTTGCGATTGAGTTCGGTTGTTTTGTAACCGGTAGCCGATGCGCTCCCGCAAATTAGTAAACATATCATAACAATGGCGGCAAAGCCGGGTTTAAGATGTTTGCTCATATCAGTTCCCCTTTTTCTTTCTTTTTTTAGCGCAGGAATAGGCGATTACGGGTTTCTTCCAATTCCTGGAAAACACGACGCTACATCACACGTTCCATTTCTTTTCTAACACCTTCGGATACGAACAATTTGCCCCCCATGGTCTCCCACAATGCCAGGTATTTTAGTGCTTTAGGGTCAGGTTTCTTTTTATGATAGTTCAATCCCATTAATTCAAGCTGATTGCCTTTCCATTCCATCAGATATAGCGCCAGTTCGGGCGGAAATTCATCCAGCCCGTTGAGGGATATCCAATTGCCTTCCCATTTAAATAAATATTGGGCGACGGCCGGAGAAAGCTTATTGACACCATTTAAGCAGATCCAGTTACCGGACCACTGGGATATATATTTGGCCTCTTCAGGCGTTAAACGTTTCAACCCATTTAAGAAAAGATTTGAACCATTCATTTGCGACAGGCACCTGGCCGCCTTGGCAGTCATGGCGGAAAGCTCCGCTATACGCATAAAGTTGCCCGCGCAAATGTCGGCGATGATTTTTTCATCTTTGGGATTAACCCCCGTATGAACTTTTTTGATTTTTTGATGTTTAATTTGACTCCAGATCGTTTCCAGGGGCGTAAAATGTGATGTATAATCATCGACTGCCAATTTTTCAGCACTGGGCTGATATTTTTGAATGGCAGCATTAACATATCGCAAATGCCGGTTCAGATCGATGCCGCTGGCAATATCTGCTATCTGGATATCCAACAGGGTCTTTCTTTTGAGGAAGAGTAACTCTTCACTGCCTTTATGAACCCACTGGTCCGGTTGTTCGAGTTCCTCAATATAAGCCTGGCGGCGCTGAATTGTTCGCAGGTTGAGTTCGATACGTTTATTCTGTAGTGCCTGTTCAAAAGAGCTTACATTGGTCTCACGTATTTCACGGTCGATCTGATCGATTAATTCGACAATACCATTGCGGTAATGCAATTTCAGCTTGTAGATTTCTTCCTTTTTTTGAAGCAAATCATTTCTGAGCTGATCGGCTTCTTCAAGCTTGGCCAGATATTTATCGTACTTGCCGGGAGGTTTAGCTTTTGCAGCCTGATGTTGTATGGGCGCGGCCGGTTCTTTTGTCAGACTCTTGGCGTCAGGCACAGTTTCCGCTTTCCCGCTATTACCCAGTAGCGTAAAAATACCGTAGAAAATACCCCCGGCAATCATCAAAATGAATGCAGCCGCTATGACCATCTTCTTGGCGGGTGAAGTACTAAGAGCGGATATTTTCTGATTTTGTCTTTCAGCTGAGGTCTTGGAGCTCTTTTTATCTGAATCGACTTCACTTAATTCAGCCACTTCTTTATCTTCCGATCTAGTCATATCAGACTGAATTTCTTCGAGGTCTTCACTTTGTTCAGGATCCGCCACCAATGTCTGTTCCATTGTTATCTTTTCATGACTACCATCATCATCTAAGGCCACAGACTCATTTTCATTCTTATTTGCGGTGAGCAGATCTTGTGAGTCTGCTGTCGGCTGATTTTCAATTTCCGATGATTTGCTTTCAGTGTCAGCTGCTCCATCCAGTGGAATTTCATCAGAGACCATTTCATCTTCTGCTGGTATCCTATCCGGTTCCTCGTTTAGCAAAACGGCGGTCTCTTCTGATTCCGGCTCCGTTGGATCATCACTGTCGATAGTATCGCTCGTGGGGACATCCATTTCGTCTAAGGACACTTCCGATTCAACTTTGCCGGGGTCTTGGTCGATTTCCCTATCCACCTCATCAAAGGTGATTTCAGCTGCCTCATCAAGAGAAATTTCCTGCTCCACCACTTCCATCATCTCAGACGTTTCGGTTTCGCTGTGCTGCTGGTGATCTCCGGTGTGATCCTGGTTTTGCTTTGCCGGCTCAATTATGTCCCTTGCATCTAAGGCCTCTAATGCCTTTTGATCGGGCTCCATTTCATGAAGAGGCTCTAATTCAGCCGGGCTGATGCTTTTATTTTCCGATTTCGTTCCCATTTCTCACCGCGCTTCCCTATAATGTTAATTTCTAAATTTAAGTCTTTGGAGATTCAGAGTTGAGCGTTTTCTGCAAGCGCTGTTTTTTCCAGTAGATAAAACGCTTGAATCCGGAACCATAGAGCAATCGCACCAGATTGCGATCTTTTTGCTATATCGGCTCCAATAGTATATCGGTAAATTTTGTGATATCTTAAGCCGTTGGATTAAATTTGTTCTGGAATGAAATGGGGATGGGATGGGGGATACGGTCGCCCAATACAGTCAGGAGCAAGGCTGCTCAAAACTGCGGCAGACAAGCGGCAGGCAAATTTTCGGTGACACATCAGTCAGCAATTCAATGACTTTTGTGTTTTGAGCACTTTTGAGTCCCTAAAGGGTTTTGTTCAGCCGACGATTCTGATATCCTCTAGTAAATTTTCGAGAGCCTGCTGATATAGATCATGGTCTTTCCAATTACTAAAATTACAGATGTTACGGGTTTTATTGATATATTCCGCCCAGGCCTGGTCGCTATCCAGAACGGCAGAGTCAACACGAATAGGAAATAGTATGGGTTTTTTGCGCTTATTTTCCTCGGAAAGGGCCGCATTTACTTCGCTTTCAACCCAGTCATTTGCAATTGAATCTTCAGATAGAATCAGCAACACGATGTCACGCATACGAATATAATGGTAGATCGAGTCCCAGGTTTTATCCCCTATTTTTAGATCCTCGGAAGCATACCAGCAGCGAACGCCTCTGTTTTGTAAATCTGTAAAAAGTTTTTCCGCAAAATCCGAATCTTTGCCGGAGTGGCTGATAAAACAACTTTGATGGGAGAGCCCCTTTTCCGTCAACAATGCTACATTTTGAATAATGTTTTCAGAAACGCCGGTTTCACGCAAAAATGTTTCCGGAATTTTTCCGTCCGATCGCATCACCGTATCAATTCCTATTGAAGAAGGGCCGAAGTGCTGGGCGGTGAACAATTCCTTGGTCAGTGATAAATCCACATCGCCAAAATTTGTCCAGGCCATCATAACGTTCTTTAAACTGGCATGGTGCAGGTTCGTTTTTATAATGCTGGCTTTGACAAGATTGGCTTTATTGAGATTGGTCTGGTTTAGATTCGACTCGCTTAAATGGGCCCATCTGAGATCTGCACGGGTGAGGTTCGCCTGTTTAAGATCTGTCCCGATGAGGTAAGCCCATCGAAAATCTGCTTTGGTCAGGTCTGTTCCCCAGAGATCGACCCGCACAAGGTCAGCCCGGATGAAGTAAGCCCTTGTGAGATCCGCCTCACTCAGGTCGCTTTCCCGGAGATAGGCTTCGCTGAAATTTGCTTTGCGCAACTTGGCCAGGTTAAAGCTGGCTTTATTGATGTTCGCCGCCCTGAGATCGGCCCGCACTAAACTGGCACCTCTGAAATCCGTGTTTCTCAGAATCGACCTCCTGAGATCGGTATCGCTCAGATTGGCATTGTTTAATTTCATATCGCTTAGATCGATTTCGGACAGGTCGGGTTCTATTTCCGGATTTTCCTTCCGCCATTGGTTCCACTCATCCACACCCTGTCTAACGATCTCAAAATGCTCCTGGTTTGGCATGATACATCTCCTGTGCATTGGCTTCATATCGGCGCGACATCTGACATATTATATCACTTAGCTGCAAAAAAAAGAAGCCCCCAAAATGAGGGCTTCCATCCAAAATTCAAGCTTTTACCCCAAAATGCCGATACTTATTAAGATTTAAGAGACTTGGATCATGTCCCCAATCGGTAGCAGAGCCCAATGATAGTTCAATTACCATTAGCTCCAGGTTTTAATTTGCAGCTATTTACGCCTTACCATAGAAAATTATGATGGCCCTAACTTTAGGAGATATTCGGCTCAACATTCTGACGCTTTCATTTCCGGCGGAAATCGAGCGGGATTACAAAATAGTTCATTTTTTCCTAACATAATGATGATAAAATTTTCAATGGATCTAATTCTCAGCGGAAAAGTTAAAAAATGACAAGAACCTTCTCTCTGATTTTATCATTATCACTTTGCTTTCATATAAATAATGCCTTTTGTAGTGAAAATCCACCTATTCAATATTCAAAACCAAATAGTGTCGAAACAGCAAACCAACATAAGAACCTTGAAGAACCTTCTGATTCGAATTTTTGGCAAAAAATCTGGGGTAAAAAGGCGAGAAATGCTTTGCTCTTGGGGATGTGGAGCCTCCATTTAGATGGAACAGGTGAGTATCTTGGAAACGGGAGCAATAACGATCAGAATCATCTATTGGGAATGCAGGTTTATGGCCTATCAGGCGGAACATTCATCAACAGCGAAGACGATCGAGCTTGGTTTTTTGGCCCAGCCAGAGAGGTCTATTCATACAATTTTTCAGATGATACTCGTTTTGATATTGGGTACAAATTTGGCCTACTTTATGGGTACGGTGACGACTTAATCAATGTTGGCGGGATGAGTGTATTCGCTATCGGCACGTTTGGTATTTCTTGGAAACGATTAGGATTTGATTTAGGTGTAGTCCCGGTCGGTGTTCTTACGGGTAGCTTTAGGTTCGATATTGATTTTTAAGGGCTGTGTCAGCTATCGCAAAAACCGACACTGTTTAGGCTTGAAAAATAGAAGCGTTTGAAAAACGTTTGATATTACCCTTCCAGAAGTGTCTTGTATCGCCCTGTGTATCGCAGCAATTTATAGTATCGTTTTGAACATTAGCAACCATGCTTATGACTTTGTCATCCTCCTCTGACCAAGAGATAAACAAATTGTTTGGGGCTATTTCAATTGCACCATAAGAATACGTTCCGGATGATCCGGCAGCTGAACCACCCAGGCATTCCCAAGTTACGGTTTTGATTCCAAACAGAAGTTTGTATCTGTC
>JASFFJ010000550.1:0-5598 GCA_050124355.1 Desulfobacterales bacterium
CCTGGGGGCAGAAGCTGCGATTGCTCCGCGCCGGGATCGTTCCCCTGCTCATTATTTTTGCCATGACCGGGCTTTTCCTGATGGGGATCACCAGTCTCGTTCAATGTTCGGCAGCCGGTGCGACTGCAACAACCATAGCGGCGCTGGTCAAAGGTCGATTAAACCGGAAGGTTTTGGATGAGACATTAAAGAATACGCTGAGCGTCAGTTGCATGTTCATGTGGGTAATTCTGGCGGCCCTTTGTTTCGGTGCCGTATTTGACGGTCTCGGTGCCGTGCATGCCATCAAGTCCCTGTTTATTGAAAGGTGGGGCCTCAGTCCGTTTGGGGTCCTTGTGATGATGCAGCTGTCCTACATCCTGATGGGGATGTTTTTAGACGATACGGCCATGCTGATCATTGTTGCGCCCCTCTATGTCCCCCTGGTTATCAGTCTGGGCTATAATCCGATCTGGTACGGGGTTCTCTACACAATCACTTGCCAGATTGCTTATATGACGCCGCCCTTCGGCTATAATCTGTTCTTGATGAAGGCCATGGCACCCAAGGAGGTAACGCTGGCGGACATCTACCGTTCGATCATACCCTTTGTACTGGTTATGATGATCGGTTTGGGCATTGTCATGTTGTTTCCCGGGATTGCCCTGTGGCTTCCCGATTTGTATTTTGGGCGATAAATATCTATTTTCTATATTTTATCGATATGCTTCCCGCCGGTGGGCAATTCTTAAAATAAGCGCCGTATCCCCAATGATGGAAAAAATTACCCGATATTCCCCAACCCGAAATTTTCTCAAACCAGAAAATTTTCCTGATAATATCGGGAAAGCTTCGGCTTTCTCTGGGAGCTCATCTTCAATTTTTCTCAAAATTCTATCGACTTGTTCTCTGTCTATCTTTTTAAGATCGCGTGCCACTGACTTTTTGAAAGCGATTTTAAAGCTCAAGCTCTTTCCTCATTTCCTCAACAGATAGAACCGGATCTGTGGTATCGTGTAGCCGATCATAGGCGACCTGCAAATCAGCCAGATCAGCCAAATATGCCTCTAGAGCTTTTTGAATGTGAAAAGATTTTGGTCGTTCTGTTTCTTGAGCAATTTCAGAAAGTTTTGAAGCAAGCTCGTCAGGGACTCTTACAGATATAGCAGTACTCATACATTGCCTCCAGTGTAGTTTGCTGTGATGCATTGTATACGCTGTTGAGGTGGATTGCAAGCCTTTCCGAATTCACTCTTTCCCTATGTGAAAGGCCTTGCCGACTATTTCGCCAAGACCATGGTACTGCATGACGCCCGGGGTATAAATGAGGGGATCTATTTTCTCGGGATCGGGTTTTTCATCAGTAACACAATCCGTGGTCACATGTGTTTCAATAATTTCGCCAATCACCAACTCATGGCTTTTCAAATCCAGGGTATGGATCACCTGACATTCGAGATTTACCGGACATTCCTGGATGAGCGGCGCGGTTTCCAGGACGCCGAAAAAAACATTGAAAAGCTCCGATTTGTCTCTTTTCTTACCCGAATAGATGCCGCAATAGTCTACCTGCTTGGCAATAGCTGTGGAAGGCACGTTTATCGAGAAAGTGTCATGTTCCTTAATCCCCTTCAAGGTGTGCCTTATTTTTTGCAGCGCAACCGAAATAGCAGGGGGCTTGGATGCCGCTATACCACACCAAGCCGCAGTCATAAAATTGGGTTTTTCGCCAACCATTGCACCGACCAACACCGCCGGCATTGGATAAAGCAGTGTTTGTGGACCGAGTTTTGACTTTTCCATTGTCGTTTTTCCTTTTTTATAGTTTAGGTTATTGTAAAATTTTAAGCTTGGTCTTTTTGGCTATCATGTCATAATGCTTGTCCCGGTGCAGAATCGGTGCCTGATTTTCGATACAGAGGAGGGCTATGTAAGTATCTGTCAACGGCACTGCAATCCCTTTTCTATAAAGTTGAAATGAAAATTCGGATAACCTCTCCCAAAAATCTTCAGGCACGGCAAGATATAATAAACCCTTTAGCAGCTGGTTCAATTGATTATATTCCTTCTTGTTCTTCGCGCCCCGCAACAATTCCGTTTTGATAATGCCAGGCAGTAAAACCAGTTCGCCAAGGATCAAGTCCTTCACGAGACGATGGAGCGATGGATCAGCGCTGGGTCTGAAAGATTCAATCCAAACCGATGTATCAATTATGACTTTATCCATCACTTCGCATTTCCTCAAGCTCCGCTAATGAATACCCGAACTCATAATTCCCGATCAGTGCCGCCAATTTTTCCCTCCTTTTAACATCAAGAAATGTTTTGATGGCCAGGAGAATAGCTTCCTTTTTCACCGTTGTGTTGGCTTCTTTTAATAGATCATCCATCAGGTCATCTTGTATATCTATTAATGTCCTCATATAAACCTCATATCATATATATTTATATTCTGTATATATATATAAATATATTCATCACGTCAAGTTAGCATTCGTATATATTTTCATATTTTGGTAAATACACTTTCAGAATACAAATTTGATAAGCTCCCAAAAAGACGGAATTTCGATTTTTCTTCTTGCGCTTTTTGTGCCTTTTTGCGGCCATATCAAAATTCCCCGGCTAAACTTTTATTGCAGAGGGTAGTAGCAGGCCACCCAGCGCTCTTTGGTTAGTTCTCTCAAATGAGGTTCCTGGCCCGTGCATCGGCGTTGACGATAGCGGCAGCGGGGATGAAAACGGCAGCCCCGGGGAGGATTGAGCGGGCTGGGAACGTCGCCGGCCAGAATAATCCGCCGACCCCTTTTTTTGCGATCGGTAATCGGGACGGCCGAAATCAGGGCCTCGGTATACGGATGCAGGGGGTGCAGAAAAAGTTCACGGCAGCTTCCCAATTCGACAATTTTACCCAGGTACATGACGGCCACACGATCACTGATGTGACGAACGACGCTCAAATCATGGGATATAAATAGGTAGGTCAGATCGAACTGTGACTGCAATTCAATCAATAGATTGAGAATCTGGGCTTGAACGGACACATCCAACGCCGATACCGGTTCGTCCGCAACGACCAGTTTGGGGTTCAATGCCAGGGCGCGGGCAACACCGATGCGTTGCCGTTGACCGCCGCTGAATTCGTGAGGATACCGCTGGGCATGCTCTTCTCTCAAGCCAACGATAGCCAGCAATTCCTGCACGCGTTGCTGTCGTTCCGGCTTCGACAGTATATCATGGATATCAAAGACATCCCCCACGATTCGACTGACCTTTTTACGCGGATTCAACGACGCGTAAGGATCCTGAAAGATCATCTGCATGTGTCGCCGCATCTGCCGCATTTTGGCCCGCCGATATGCCTGCAAGTTGCGGCCCTCAAAATAGACGATACCATCGGTAGGTTCTTCCAGGTTAAGGATACAGCGGCCCAGGGTCGATTTGCCACAGCCGGACTCCCCCACGACACTCAGGGTTTCACCCCTGTTGACGGTCAGACTGACGCCATCCACCGCTTTGACGTGCACGATGGCGCGTCCGAAAAAACTCCATCGCACGGGATAGTGTTTTTTGAGGCGGTCTGTCTTTACCAGCGGATCAACGTTCATGCAGCCAACACCTTACCCGATGCCCATCGCTTATGGGGAAAAAAGGTGGATCCTGTCGGCATTTGGCCATCACACGCTTACAGCGCTCCCGGAACGCACATCCCGACGGCAAGTCCAACAGACTGGGCACCACACCCGCAATGGTCTGCAGGCTTTTGGTCCCGCTCACCGGCTGATCGATTTGGGGAATCGACTGGATCAATCCCAGTGTATAGGGGTGGCAGGGGTTGTCAAAAAGATCGTCGCAGGGAGCATGCTCGACGATTCTGCCTGTGTACATGACCGCCACGGTATCGGCCATTTCCGCAATGACACCCAGATCGTGGGTGATCAACAAAATGGCCGTTCCGGTATCGACCCTCAGGCGATGGATTAATTCCAGAATTTGAGCCTGGATGGTAACATCCAAGGCTGTGGTGGGCTCATCGGCGATGATCAGTCGGGGACTGCAGCACAACGCCATGGCAATCATCACCCGCTGGCGCATACCGCCGCTCATTTGATGGGGATATTCGTGCATGCGTTTATCCGGATCGGGTAGACCGACCTTTTGCAACATTTCAGCAGTTAACCCGTTGGCCTGATCTTTCGACACCTGACGATGGATGCGCAACACTTCTCTGATCTGATAACCGATCGTAAAAATCGGATTTAAGGAGGTCATCGGCTCCTGAAAGATCATCGCGATGCGATTGCCCCTGATACGGCGCATGGCTTTGTCGCCAAGGGTAAGTAGATCGGTGCCTTCAAAAACAATCTGACCTTGTTCGATCCTTCCCGGCGGATGCGGAATCAGGCCTAAAATAGAAAGTCCGGTTACGGTCTTACCGCAACCGGATTCACCGACCAACCCGAGGATCTGCTTTGGTGCGAGTGCAAACTCAACCCCGTTGACCGCCCTGACGACACCGGCGTCGGTGTAAAAAACGGTATGTAGATTCTCGACTTGCAGCAACGGGGTGTCTGTTTTCATAATTCTAGCGTACAATTTCCGGGTTCAACCAGTCCTGCAGCCAATCGCCGATCATGTTGATGGCAAAAACGGCCAGGAATAGCACCACTGAAGGAAAGACCACCAGCAAGGGGTTGATGAAGATAAAATCCTTCAGCGTACCGGCCATCTGACCCCAAGACGGCTGGGGCGGCATGACGCCCAAACCTAAAAAACTCAAACCGGCTTCCAGCAGCATGGCAAACGACATGGTGAAGGATATCTGTACGATGATGACCGATGCCATATTCGGCAGGATCTCGCGAAATACGATGCGCGGCCCACCGGCACCCGAGGCGACGGCCGATAAAATGTATTCTTTGGTTTTGATGGAGGATGCGACGCTGTAGGTGACCCGGGCAAACTGGGGGAAATAGAGCAGTCCGATGGTAAATATCAGCGTTCTGAGACTGTGCTCCAAAAATGCCATCGCAACGATGGCCACAAATATCTCGGGCAGACACACAAACACATCGATGACACGCATGAGAAGGTTCTCAACGCGGCCGCCGATATAGCTGGCCAGCAGTCCGATGGGTACGCCGATCAGGGTGGCGAAAAAAACCGCCGATCCGGCGACGCTTAAAGACACCCTGGCACCGTAGATCACCCGGCTGAGGATATCGCGTCCGATCTGATCCGTGCCGAAGGGGTGCTGTCGCGAGGGGCCTTTCAGGATGTTCTTCGTGTCGATTTCAAAAGGATCCGCGGGTGCCAAGAAACCGCTGAAACAGGCGGCAAAGATGAGAATCGCCAACACCGGGGCACCGACGAGCAGTCTGAAATGCTTTTTAAGGTTTATAGAACGCATGATTCGTTTGGCTCACTGTCTTCTTAACTTGGGGTCCAAAATACCCTGACACAAATCGACGGCCAGGCTGATTAAGACAAACATCAGAAAAATCGACAGGAGGGATCCCTGGATCACGGGATAATCACGGTCATAGCAGCTTCTGACCAGGAGCGAACTCAACCCCGGCCAGTCGAACAACGATTCGATGATCACCGTGCCGCCCAGCA
>JASFFJ010000551.1:0-5582 GCA_050124355.1 Desulfobacterales bacterium
TCGCTTTCATGCAAAACATATGGATTGGGTATTTTTTTTGATGCGCGCTTGGACAAAATATGTGTAACGGGTTGGGAGAATGTCCCAAGGCTCAGGCGGTAGGCCGACGGTTTCAGCGAATAAAGACCGATGATATACTTCCCAAAAGCAGGGGTATCCCGGTCGGAAACGTCTAATTGGTGGAAACTGTTATAGGTAAAGTTTTGCTTATGATTGGGATAAAAAAAATACCAGTAGCTGAGCGCGCTAAAAGAAACAATTATCACCAAAAGATAGCAACTATTTTTCAATCTCGGTTTACCGGTTTTTCTAATTCTTGTAAGAAATAATTTTAATAATACAAGATAAATACCAATAAATAGGCCGCCTGTTTTAAAGTCCGGAAAACGGGCCGGCAAATTTTCAAGCATGGCATCTAGTATCTTTTGATTGTCCAGCTCTATCATGGGATGGCTGATTGACGACTGCAACGAAAGGATTTTGTCCCAAAAGTCCCTTTCCCCATCCCAACGACGAAAGGGCGGTGATGTAAAATCAAAGGTCAAAAAAACAATTTGGCCGTGACCGAAATTCTTTTGGATAATGATGGGGATGTCGCTCTCGGATGCAAGCACCTGGGAACCTTCAATCCGAACGTTTAATACAAGAAACGGGTCTTTGCTCGTTAGCTTTCGGCCGCAGAATTTCGCCATCGAGTTTATTTCAAATAGCCGCTGATGTCCGAGGACTTCTATCGGCAAAACATGCCGTATTCTATTTTCAACCAATGCGCCGTAGTTTAGGCCAGCGGTAGTGATAAGATAACCGCCTTGTTTAACCCACCGGGTTAAGGCCTGATACTGAATTTCTCTTAATCCTCTGAGGGTGGCGACATTCATGATGAGTAATTTCACACTATCATATCCGTAATGGGTTTCCGGTAAGAATTTGGGCGATACCGTGACCGGGAACAGACGGTTTGGCAGACGTGATAACATATCCGGAGAGAAATAATTGTGTGCAACGATGGCAAAACTTTTTTCAGTAAAATAAGGTCTCAGATAGACTGAATTTGAAATCATGACGGTATCATCTTGTCTCAGCCTTATGATCAGTTCATGGACAAAGGACGTTATCAATACCGTCAAGGCGTAACTTTTTTTTGAATTATTGGGTAGTTCAACATCGGTTGCGTAAACGGCCTGATAAAGATCTTGATCGTATTCACTACCGGAGGTTACCAGAACCTCCAATATTCCATGGGTTGATCTGCCTTTGTTTTCGATAAATACGGTCACAGGCGTCCACCTATTGAGCTGAAAGTGATCGTTAAAACCAATTGAATGCTCCAGCGAAATCGACGCAGACAAAGATGGCAATGGAATCGCAAGGTGCATCATCGTTAAAATGATGAGCATCGTAATCTTCGATCCATTGAGACGGGAATAGCACATGGGATTGCTGGCGCTTCGTTTTGGGGAAAGAAGGAAAGCATGAAATCCGGCAGTTCAAGACTTCCCCATTCATTTACACGGACATGAAAATTTTCTATTAGAATATGACAGCTGCACATTGCCTGTCAAGGCGAGGCGTTTCAGTTGCAGCTCAACAGATTATAATGAATACAATTTATTTTTTGGTCTTGACAATATTTTTTTTAATTGCAAAAGTATGATCCGACTCGACTTCAGCGTGGCAATCGGGGGCTGATCGCTGACGCTGAACCAGCATCGTAATTGGTTGTCACTGCTGTTGCCTAAAATTTCATCGATCATTAATTTTCAAAAAAAGGAGGTAGGTATGAATTTCAGATTAGCTAAGGTATTCGTGATTTCTTTAGTTGTTGTTATCATGGGCGGTCAACCTGTTCTGGCGGACATTGTCGACGACATCAAAGCACGCGGTAAATTGATCGTGGGCGTCAAAGCGGATTACAAACCTTATGGTTTTCGTGACACCAGCGGAAACATCGTAGGCATCGAACCTGAATTGGCTCAGGATGTCGCGGACATGCTGGGAGTTAAACTGGAGCTGATTCCGGTGGTGGCGTCCAACCGTATGGAATTCCTCAAACAGGGCAAAATTGACTTGATGATTGCGACCATGACCGACCGGCCGGACAGAGCCCGGATGGTGTTCATCGTTCAACCGAATTATTACTCCTCCGGCACCAACGTTCTGGCGACCAAAAAGGCCAGCTTAAAAGACTGGAACGACTTACGCGGTAAACCCGTTTGCGGAATTCAAGGATCATTTTACAATAAAAAAACCGGTCAGGAATTCGGTGCCGAAATCGTCGCTTTCAAAGGTACCGCCGAAAGTCTGACGGCTCTGGAACAGGGTCGCTGCATCGGGTTCGTTTATGACGATTCCTTCATCATCGCCAGATTGCAGGATCCCAAATGGGCTGACTATGAAATGCCGCTGCCGACCATCGACGATGCGCCTTGGGGTTTGGCGGTAAAGCATGGTGAGTACCGCTTCTATGGCATGATGTCCGAGATGATCATGAAATGGCATCGTGACGGACGAATTGTTGAACTGGAAAAGAAATACGGCATCACCCCGACGCCATTCGCCGTTAAAATGAATCAAAAATATTCAGACAAAAAGTAAGAGTAACCGTTCGTGGGTTCAGAGGTTCATGGTTCAAGGGTTCAGGATTCACCGAAAATTTCAACCAAGGTAACCCAGAACGGTGAACTTTGAACCTGTGAACGGTTACAAATATTTAGTATGGAAGCCTTTTTTGAATGGTTTAGATGGCTCTACCAGGAAACCGGCATTAATCTGACCTATATCTACGATTCCTACGACCGGACCCGTCTGCTGAAGGGATTTTGGACGACAATCCAATTGGCGATTACCTGTCTTGTCTTTTCAGTCATTATCGGTATTGTGGGGGCTTGGCTGCAGGGATCACGGCTGAAGTGGACACGCCGTATTGTGCAGGGCTACATTCAGTTTTTCAGAAACACCCCTCCACTGGTTCAGCTCTATTTTTTTTACTTCGCCCTGGGTGGCCTGATGCCGAAAGTCCAGAACGACTGGGGCGGATACGAACCGCTTTTGGGCAATTTTGCCTGGGCGGTGATATCACTTTCCTTTTTTGCGGGGTCTTTTAATGTCGAAATATTTCGTTCGGGCATTGAGGCCGTGCCCACATCCACCATCGAAGCCGCTGAATCGCTGGGTTACACGCGCCTGAAGGCCTATATCCATATTGTCTTGCCACTGGCTTTCCGGGTTTGCCTGCCGGCGCTGAATAACAACCTGGTCAATCTGGTAAAAACGACCACCCTGGCATTTGCTATCGCGGTGCCGGAAATGCTTTATGTCAGCAGCCAGATCTGGAGTGACAATGTCAATGTCAGAGAAGTGATGACGTTTCTGCTGGTGGCATATGTTGCCCTGGTGGGTGCGCTGGTGTGGGCCATGAACCGCTGGGAGCGTACTATGAAAATACCGGGTTATGGGAGTCAATAAATGTTCACAACCACGAACAAAAGATACATGCCTACGCTAAAGCCCAAACATCGACTGGCCGTGTTGCTACCGGTATGTAACGATGGCGAAAAAACGACTGCTGCAGAACCAAATATCGCTCAACCGTCGGCAAGGCGTATCCGTGGGGTCCATGTATTGGGGCTCTTATTCGTCTTTAGTATCAGCGCTTTTGCCACCGAAACCCAAAGCGGCGCAGACCAGCCTTCCATTCTTCACACCATTCTTATCTGGACCCCGCTGCTCCTAAAGGGTTTTGGCTTTAACATCCTGATTAGCTTCATGTCCATGGTGATCGGTACCGTGATCGGCGCCGGTCTGGGTGTCCTACAAATTTCCCTGCTTCCGCCGATCCGGCTATCCTCAAGGGTTTTGACCCAATTTTTTAGAAACTCTCCCTGGCTGGTATTGCTGTTTTACTGCATGTTTATGCTGCCTTTTGAAATCACCATCGGCGGCCTGCGGATTCCTTTCCCGGACTGGATCAAAGCCGTCATCGGCCTGTCTTTACCGGTCATGGCCAACGTCTCTGAAATTGTTCGGGGCGCAATCAATTCCATTCCATCCGGCCAGTGGGAAGCGTCTGAATCGTTGGCGTTCAACCGGCGTCAACAAATCTGGTTGATCATACTCCCCCAATGCTACAAACGCATGCTGCCGCCTTGGATGAATCTTTATGCCATTTTAACCATGGCCACCGTCTTGGCTTCGATCGTCGGCGTAGAAGAAGTGATGACGCTGGCGGGGCAGGTGTTGGCGGCCGACGGCCGACCCGAGCTACTGGTACCCATATACAGTTTTGTATTGGTGTGGTTTTTTGTCTACTGTTACCCGATTGCCAGATGGACGGTCCGTCTTGAAAGAAAATACGCTGTAAAAAGTTAAAAGGATTGCGTGGATGCCTGAAAATACAGATAAATCTGAAACCATTGCCATCGTTAGTCTAACAGATGTAAATCAGTCCTTTGGCGACAACCAGGTTATTAAGGGCATCTCTTTCGATGTTGCCAAGGGCGAAGTGGTATGTATTATCGGCCCATCAGGCTCGGGAAAATCCACCCTGTTGCGCTGTATCAACGGTCTGATAGAAATCGATTCGGGTTCTATCAAAGTAAAAGATATGGAAGTGCATGCGCCGCAATTAGACAAGCTGGCGCTTAGAAAGATTGTCGGCATGGTTTTTCAGCAGTACAACTTGTTCCCCCATAAAACGGCCCTGCAAAATATTATGATGGCCCCCATCCACGTATTGAAACAGGATGCCGCAGCGGTAAAGGAGCGCGCCCATCAATTGATGCAAAAAGTTCGTTTAGGGGGCAAAGAAAATTTCTACCCCGGTGAATTATCCGGCGGCCAGCAGCAGCGAGTTGCCATTGCACGCTCCCTGGCAATGAACCCGGAAGTGATGCTGTTTGACGAGGTAACGGCGGCCCTCGACCCGGAAACGGTTAAAGAGGTTCTGGTCACCATCCGGGATCTGGCCGAGGAAGGCATGACCTGTCTGCTGGTCACGCACGAGATGGGGTTTGCCAGGGAACTCGCCGATCATATGTATTTCACCGATAACGGTGTCATTGTCGAACATGGTCCGCCCCGGAAATTTTTTGAAGCGCCGGAAGACCCTCGCACGAAAGCGTTTCTAAGCCAGATTCTTTAAATTATTGGAATAATTACGGCGTGTTTTGAAGAATAAAACTCCTCGCAAATTAGAACAAGACCTGGAAAATGAATATACCAAAAAGGGGGTTTTTTTCGGATCCGGTCGATTTCACTAAGATGGGAGAAATACACCGATGTCAAAAGTTTACGATGCGATCATTATCGGTGCCGGTATCATCGGCTGCTGTATCGCCTATGAACTAAGCAAGCAAGGTTACCGTACCTTAAATATCGACTTTCAGCTGGCTGCGGGTGGCGGATCGACAGCCAATTCTTGCGGAAATGTTCGCTTTTATTACTCCACCCATGATGGCGTCGCCACCGCTTATGAAAGTGCCTGGTACTGGCATAACTGGCAAAATTACATTAATGTAAGAGATCCCCGAGGAGTTGCCGGATTCCACAATACCGGTTCTGTGTTTATCAAGAACCAGGTGATT
>JASFFJ010000552.1:0-5566 GCA_050124355.1 Desulfobacterales bacterium
CAGACAGCGCCCGATAGCGCGCTTCATTGTTTCGCATGGCCTCTTGGGTATTCATTCGTTCCGTAATGTCGCGGACGGACCGCATAATCTTCTGGCGACCTCTTGTAATAAATCTCCCGGCGCTTATTTCGCCCGGGAAGACTGTATTGTCTTTCTTTTTAAAGTAGTGCAACGGCACCCGTTTGGTAAATGACCCACCATCTCTGATCATCTTAGACCCTGATTTCTCTTTCGCGGCCATGAGATCCTCGACCGTTAATGTCAAGAACTCATCCCTGGAATAGCCGTAAAGGTCCAAGGTCGCTTGATTGGCGTCTTCGAACTGCTGGGTTTCGGCATCAAATATCATCACCGCATCCGAATCGTTTTCAAAGAGTTGGCGGTATTTCTCTTCACTCTCCTGTAGGGCCAGATCGGTTTGATGCTGCGTTGATTGACTCTTCTTGACCGCATCTTCCGCCCGCTTGAGCTGGGTGATATCCACAATGACCGTTCGAATCTCCCTGAAGTTTCCTTCGGCATCCGTCACGGCAATGCTTTCCAGAAGTCCATAAAATTCTGTGCCGTCATCTTTAATCAGTTTCAACTCGCAGGTCTGTTTGGTTGAAGTGTCAACAACACGTTGACGGTGCTGATGAAAGATGTCCTGAAAATCCGCCGCGATAAAGCGTGTAAACGGGCGCTTTATCAAAGATCGTCTATCCACGGCCAGCAGATTGGCACCGGTAAGATTTGCCGCTTCCACTAAACCGTGTTTATCCAGGGTAAAATAACCGACGGGCGCAAAATCATACAGTTTAACATATTTATCGCGCACCGCCGCCAATTTTAGCTGCGCTTGGCGAAGCTCATTGTTTTGAATTTCAAGTTCAATTTGATGGGCTTGCAACTCGTGAATCAGCTGCTGGATATCTTCCGGTGGTATCTTGCTGAAGGCATGCGGCGTTTCATGCAGCAATGCTTCGGTCTGATGCTTTAAAGCATCCAATTGATGTGATTTGGTTTCGCTTTCCTTCATAGCCTATCTCAATGAATCTCCCCGCCGCAGCGGATGGGATCTTAATAAAATCATGATAGAAAGTATCTGCATCTGGACACGCTGATGCAAGCGGTCGCAGATTTATCAATAACCTAAACTAATCGGTTCTAGGTTCAGGGTTCACGGTTCAAGGGTTACAACTGTTTGAACTTGATTATTTTATGGGCCCTGATCCGAAATACCCGACTTCACCCATTGGGTAAAAAGGTGCTATTAACACATAAGGGTTGAATCCTTTTGATAGGAGCGCATTGGGCAAATTTTAACCCGAAACTTTGAACCCTGAACCGCTCAACCTTGGAATAATAAAGTTAGTTTCAGTGGCGTCTTCCTTTTTGCGGGCATAATTTATGCATACCGTATAACGCCGCCATAAACAATTAAAAAGTATCAATCAGCGATCACCAGTAAAGCTGGGGGTATGAGGTAGGTCCCTCGAAGGGGCCATAGAGACATGCTCTCCTTGTGATCGCTCATTTTGTTAGCACCGTGAATATGGGACACTGAAAGCTTGATTATTGACTGCCTTTTAGGTATCGTGGTTATACTTGACTTTCACGAAAGGAATTTCAAAATGAAACCCGCTGAAATCCAAAAAGTTCTGGCAGGCTGTGAGCTATTCAAGGGTCTGGACCAAAGCGAAATTAAAAATATTGCCAAAATGTGCCGGGTAAACACCTTTAAAACGGGCGCCCTGGTTTACCAGCAGGGTGATTTTGGAGAAAACATTTACATCATCGCCAAGGGCCAGGTCATATTGGAAAGAACCGTGGACATGGAGTCCCGTGAAGGCCGGGTGATCATCGCCACCTTAGGCAAAGGAAGGGTATTTGGATGCTGGTCCACCCTGCTGGATGAGCCCCATATTATGATGTTGAGGACTTTTTGCCAAACACCCGCGACTATTTTGGTCCTTAACGGTGCCCAATTGCGGGAAGGCATGATCAGCGACACGCGTCTAGGATTTAATGTCATGGAAAAATTATGCTTCCTGTTGCGGGAACGCATTCAGTCTGCCTATGGCGCCATGGAAAAGATGTAAAAAAAATTTTGGCTTTATTGACCATATTTTTCTGAAAACGGGTACCTTAAAAATTTTTGTCAACAGTGTTTTAGCGACGATTTATTCTGATCGGTCTATTCAATATGCAGGCGCGGCACTTGCAAAGCGGAGAATTAGGTAATAATTAAGCCAAAATTTTTTAATTAACTCCCGTCATAAACGGCCGGCATCAACCAGATTTAGATCGAGTGGTCGATATCACGAGGGAATGGCGGAACCTTTTCAATTCTCTTCCTGTAACGCGGGGTGGTTAATGAAGGGAGTTAAGGAGTCATGAATGGATATTGAGCTCAGTGCAGCAGAAAAATCCCTTCTGGAACAGATCAAAACAGATCTTGCTGAATTGGGAAGCCACCGCAGCAAACTGATTCCCATCCTTCAATTGATTCAACAAAAACTTGACTACCTTCCCCCGGAGGCCATTCATTTGGTGGCCGACCATTTGAATATCTCTTCATCAGAAGTCTACGGGGTTGCCACTTTTTATAACCAATTCCGTTTTAACCCGCCCGGCAACAATCCGGTCAAGGTTTGTTTGGGAACCGCCTGTCATGTGAAGGGCGGGGATATTATTCTCGAAAACTTTGAACGCAAACTGGAAATCAGAGAAGGTGAAACAACACCAGACAGGGAATTCAGCGTGGATCGTGTGGCCTGCGTCGGGTGCTGCGCGTTGGCACCGGTGACCTTGGTGGGGGAGACCGTGTATGGTCACATGCAACCCAGCAAAGTGGAAGGACTCGTGTTGCGGACCCGGCTTGAAAAAGAAATGCAGGAAAGAGAGAAACAAAAAAATGAGCCCACCGAATAACGCATCGGCCCGTCCCGGATTTGAGGAAATCCGGCGGGAAGCAGAAAACAGACGCAAGGCATTCAGTGAAGCACCGGGTCCCAAGATTCATATCGGTATGGCAACCTGCGGAATCGCTTCCGGCGCCCTGGCAACCAAGGACGCTTTCGAGCAGGCGCTGGCGCAGCACGGTCTAAAAGCCCGTATCCACCCCGTGGGGTGTATCGGCCACTGTTACGCCGAACCTTACGTCATCATTGACCATCCGCAATCCGGTTTTCCCCCCGTATTCTATGCCGAGGTAAATCCCGGCAAAGCCCGGATGCTCACCAATCTTTTTCTGGCCGAGGGAGACCCCCGCTTTGAACATGTTCTGGGTGCCACCGAAGAAAATGATATGATTCCGTGGGTGATGGAATTCTCACGGTTCAACCAGGAAAAGCGGGTGGTAATGGAAAAGTGTGGCCGTATCGATCCGGAAGACATCTACGATTACATCGCCGAAGACGGCTATGCAACGCTGGTCGACATGCTCCAGCGGTCCCCCGAAGAAGTCATTCAGCAAATCAAGGATGCCGGCCTGAGAGGCAGGGGCGGCGCCGGTTTTCCGACGGGCGTCAAGTGGGCGCAGGCCGCTGAGGCACCACAGGATACCAAGCTGGTTATTTGCAATGCCGATGAAGGGGATCCCGGCGCGTATATGGATCGCACGATCCTGGAAAGTAATCCGCACCAGGTTCTGGAAGGCATCATTGCCTGTGCGTATGCCGTCGGCGCCCATAAAGCCATCGTTTACATCCGGGCGGAATATCCGCTGGCGGTCAGAATCGTCAGCGCTGCCATCCACCAGGCCGAAGCGCTCGGACTGATCGGCAAGAGCATCCTGGGCAGTTCCTTTGACCTTGAGATTGACGTCTTTCAGGGATCCGGGGCGTTTGTCTGCGGCGAGGAAACGGCCCTGATAAGCTCCATCGAAGGTTTGCGCGGCATGCCGATCCAGCGACCGCCCTATCCGGCCAAAAGGGGTCTGTGGGGAAACCCCACGATTATCAATAACGTCAAGACCCTGGCCTCGGTACCCCCGATTCTGAAAAACGGGGCTGCCTGGTACAAGCAGATCGGCACTGAGAACAGCCCCGGAACCGCCATCTTCTCCGTTGTCGGCGATGTCACCCACCCGGGTCTGATCGAAATTCCGATGGGAGTGACCCTGCGAACCCTCATATTCGAAATTTGTGGTGGCATTCCGCACAAAAAGAAATTTAAGGCCGTTCAGATCGGGGGACCCTCCGGCGGCTGTCTGCCCGAGTCGTTTTTGGATACGCCCATTGACTTTGACTCGCTGACCGCAGCCGGCGCCATGATGGGCTCCGGCGGTATGGTGGTCTTGAACGAAGATACCTGTACGGTGGACCTGTCACGCTATTTTTTAGATTTTACCCAAAAAGAATCCTGCGGCAAATGCACCTTCTGCCGCATCGGAACATTTCATTTGCTCAGGATGCTGGAAAAAATTACCGAGGGCCAAGGCCGGGAGGAAGACTTGAAATCCCTGGCGCGGCTCAGCGAGGACATCAAAACAGGTTCCCTCTGCGGGTTGGGCAAAACAGCCCCCAATCCGGTTTTAACCACGTTGCGATATTTTAAAGACGATTATGAGGCCCATGTCAAAGAAAAACGCTGCCCCGGTATGGTCTGCCGGCCCTTGATTGCTTTTTACATCGATCTGGAAAAATGTGCCCGGGGCTGCGATGCCTGCGTGGGATGCTGCCCGGTGGAGGCGGTATTTACCACCAGCACCCGCAAAAAAGGCATCGACCAATCCCTGTGCGTCAAATGCGGAGAATGCGTGGTTGCCTGCCCCCCGGAATATGATGCTGTGCGAAGGGTATCACCCCCGGAACTGGCGCCGATTATCGAACGTCCGTCCCAGCCGGTGAAAGCCTCCGACTCGTGCAAAATCCAGGTAAAAGATGAAGGATGCGGTCAATGATTACCTTGCGAATAGATGACCAGAAAATCGAGGTTGCTGAAGGCACCAATTTGCTCGAGGCCTGTTTGGCTAACGGTATTTACATTCCGAACCTGTGCTATCTTGAGGGAATGGCACATCCGCCTGTCTCCTGCCGCCTGTGTTTTGTCGAGATCGAAGGAAGCCAACATCCTGTTTCGTCCTGTTCGGTTTGGGTTGGCGAGGCGTTGGTTGTGCACACCGACACGCCGACGGTCCGGCAGCTGCAGAAAACCGCCCTGCAACTGCTGCTTTCGGTGCATGAGGTGGACTGTAAAAATTGCCCGGCCAATCGCAACTGCGCCCTGCAGGACATGGCCAAATTCTTAAACGTCGCTTTAAAATCCAAAAGCTTCGGCCGACTTCTGAAAGAAGCCCGGCTTGACGAACGCCACCCTTTTTTTGATTACTATCCGAACCGCTGTGTGCTTTGCGGAAAGTGCGTTTATGTGTGCCGTCAGCATCATAACCGGGTCGGCTTAACCTTTGCCCGGCGCGGGATCGACACGGTCGTCAGCTTTTATGGTCGCCCGCACACCGAACCGCCTCCCTGTGATTCCTGCCAGGCATGTGTTGAGGTGTGTCCGGTGGCCGCTCTGGTTGCGAAATCTTAATTATCATTTCGTGGCTTAGTGCTTTGGAGCAAGCCGAGAAGACCGTTCA
>JASFFJ010000553.1:0-5565 GCA_050124355.1 Desulfobacterales bacterium
TCCCGAAGTCGATTTCGATCTTGAGGGACCCAATGGGTTGTTGAATGCGCTGGAAAAACGTCTGGCTCAGAGAAAACACGCCGTGATTGTGGTAGCGGAAGGTGCAGGACAGAAGTTTTTTAAAGATCAAAAAAACGAACAGGATGCTTCAGGAAATATCAAACTCAAAGATATCGGGATATACCTCAAAGAAGCTATGAGAGCTTATTTCACAGACAAAGGTATCGATATCTCACTAAAATATATTGATCCAAGTTATATGATTAGGAGTTTGCCTGCCAATGCTAATGATCGCGTTTTTTGTAATTTTTTAGGTCGCAACGCCGTTCATGCCGGAGTGAGCGGCAAAACGGACATGTTGATCGGCCACTGGAACAACCAATTTGTTCATGTCCCCATGAAATTGATCGCCGGTAAAAGAAAAAAGGTGAATCCAGGAGGAAGCTTGTGGCGCAGCGCTCTTGAAGCCACCGGTCAGAGTTCACTCAAGAATGAATAATTAATTCTACTTTAGTTCAACAAATCGTTTGCCCTTAATTCGCAATAGGTGCATCTTTTTGAGCACATTCCCGTTTTCATCAAACCGGGTAATTCCGGTAACTCCGGGGAAATTCTCAAGCTTTAACAACTCATCTCTTATATCAGTCCGGTATCTTATATGGGGACGGCTGAGCACATCAAAGAGTATCATCGCCGAATCATAGACAACCGCCGCAACAAAATCTGGTGTCTCCTGATATGTTTCCTCGAATGATTTAACAAATTTCTGAACCCTCGGCGAAGTCCCCTGTGCAAAAAAACCATCCGGCATGACAGCGCCCTGCACATACTGGTCCGCTATTTTAATCAAAGAATCAGAGTGCCATAAATTCGTACCTAGAAGATAAACATCTTTGATATCAAAATAGGCCAGCTGGGGAACAATCTGGCCCACCTTCCCGGGTGAGTCAGGAATGAAAACAGCATCAAAATCGACAATGGCGGCTGGTTCATCTTCCACCTCTTCGCTGTCTTCTTCCAAGGTTTGGTCATCTGATTGCTCTGAAGTACCATTAATCTGGAAAGCGATATCCGGTTCATTTTCAGGTTTGAGATCTTCAGGTATATCATAATAGATCCCGACGAGTTTTTTTATGGGAACTATAAAATCGGTTTGATTGGGTTTGTAGGATTCGACGCCAACAACTGTTCCGCCTAATTCCAGAAGCTTGTCCCAGAAAAGATTCATATATGTCAACCCGTAGGTTTCATCGGGGTATAGAATCGCAAAACGGCTCAATCCCAAGGACTGAACAGTAAACGATGCGATGGCTTGGACCTGCATGTCGGGGGTAATAAAATTTCTAAAAACTTTATCACCGATTTCAGGGATATTGTCTTTCTGTGTGAATGTAATAATGGGGACCCCCATTTGCTGCGCTTCTCGACCGGCCATTTCCGATGTAACAATGGGCCCTAATATGGCAGCCACTTGATCGCGGTAGAGTTCTTCCAGTGCCATCATGGTTTTATTCGGGTCGGCGGCGGTATCTTTGACGATGATATTGATCGGTGGGGTGCCGCGTCGGGCACTAAATTGAGCCAAGGCCAGCTCGATACCTTTCAGAGCACGGTTTCCGAATACTTCATAGGGGCCGCTGATCGGCAGCAAACAACCAATCGTGTGTCGGTTGAAGACGGCATTTTTTTTAATTTCATCGATCAGGTTTTCCACAAGGCTTTGATTTTCAGGTTCAGTATATATATCAAGATATTCCGTAAGAGTTGTCAGTGCTTCATCATATCTTTCCTCCATCGCATAATTAAAACCCAATTGAAACATTAAGGAATCGATAGGAAGATTTTCATCCGGACGACTAAGAAGAATTTCAATATCCGTCGAATCCAACCGGGCAATGGCTTCCAGGAGTTTGTCACTGACAACCTCTTGCTCGGATAAAATCGACTGCGCCCGCGCACGCGCATAATTATCTATGGCATCGATGGGAGATCCCATAGCCATATGTGTATCGCCGAGAAGGGTATAGATTTTAAAAATATGTGCCCTTGAATCAACTCGCTGCAGAACGCCGGGAGCAAGATCGATCACCTCCTGATACCTACCTTCCAGAAAATAGGTAAACAGGTCTTCAACCAGAGCATCCGGGACAATGCTACTGGAGGGATACCCAGATACTAATTTCCCGTAAGCAGCACGAGCTTTGTCGTAGTCACCGGATATGGCGTGAATAATCCCGATTTTCATCAGCGCCGTCGTCGCCAGCGGTTTATCCGCATTCCGACTAAAATACTCATCATATAGCACGATGGCTTCGTCATAGGCTTTAGAATCAAAGAGCATTTCAGCCCTTGAAAATAGTTCGTTGTCTCTTTCATCTGGAAGAGAATCTGGGGATACACCGGGTTTGATTGCACAGGCTGCGAGAAAAGTAAGCGCACAGACAATGATGAGTATATGTATTGGTTTCATAGCAAGATCAATCCGAAATCGTATGAATTTTGGAATATAGATGTGTGAAACATGCTGCCTTGCTCCTGGTGGAAATTCAGGAAGAATCATTGCGGTTCAGAATAAAAACTTCAGTTCCGGTCAAATTTTGTTTACCAGTTTACACAACATTTGGCGATTGTCAAACATTTGTTAGCCAGCATGAACATCATCTATATGGCGTCTCCGTTTTTCAGTGTCTGGATTTGATAACAGAGAGGTTTCTACTTGTATAAATCCAATACGGACCAACCGGATTTAACAATTTAACCTTCACTCAAACATATCCAGCCATTTGGAGATAGCGAACATATTTCAATAATCCACTACGGGCTAGTGAAAATTACACAAAATAATTCATAAGTACCTAAATTAAGCTAAACTTTTCACTGTATTGGACGATAAATAACTTGTACGTAATCCGGTCGCCAATCTCACCTAATTTTACGTTAAGGAGGGTTAACCTGTGAAGTTATTTAAATTCATATTGTGCATGAGCATTATTTTGTTTGCTTTCCCGGCTATGTCCGAAATATATAAATACGTGGATGAATATGGAAATACGCATTTCACGGATGACTTCAGCAAGGTACCAGTTGAGCAAAGGCCCACTGTAGATACCAGCGTTGAATATAAAAGTGACACCGATACGGACCATATCCCGGATCCAGATCTCTCACACGAAATCGACGATGATCTCACGGATGAATCGGACAAAGAAGTTGAAGAAATTGCTGATGATACTGAAGGCCAGGATGAAATGGTCGATTTACCCGAAGAGACAGATGAGGAGCAATTCGTAGCGATGGATCAGGACACCGAAGACGAGACAGATCTATTGGCTGTTTTTGATGAAGCTGAACTTGAAAAAGATTTGAATGCAATTCGTAATCAACTTGAAGATTTGAAGAAAGAAATCGATGGAGAGTATCAGGATCTGGTTAGGCAGAAGGAACAGCTTGCCCAAGAGAAAAAGTCTCTTAAAGGTCGGGGCGGAATTTTGGAACATAACAAAAAAGTCAGACACCTGAATAAAAAGGTAGAGTCCTACACCAAAAAAGCCAAGAAATATGAATCCCGAGTTGAGGCATATAATGAACGGGTCAAACAGGAAAACGCTAAGTTAAAGCAAAATTCCGAAACACCTTAAAAGTTTGGCTTTTTCTGATATCCGACTACATGGAACCTCCGCCGGAAAATTCCGGCGGGGTTTAGGGCTCTCCGACCCTATATCCGGTATCGATTAATGTACACACCGCATCCATTTCCCAGCTTTCGGTATCTTTATCCTTGACATTCCACCTCAATTCCCTATTTTTATACAGATCATATATCACTTACGATTAAAATCGTCTGCAATTAATTGAAAATATTATAACTTTCTATTTGGCATTCTATACCGGTCCTACCTGCATAGATTTTGGAAACTATGCTCAGAGATCAGTTTCCATCAACCCGATTGATAACTAATTAGTAAGGAGGAAACGCAATGGTTGAAACCAATAGTAGCAATACAGCAGATTTTGAAAAAGCCTTACAAATTGGCCGTCCGCCAAATGTGGTTAAATGCTTTCCAAATTCTAAGGCTCTCATAGTGAGCGGAAAATTTATTGACCGAGCCATGCTTGTCAAGGGAGGCGCCATTGCCATGGCTGCCAACGGACGAAGCAGTTTTGTAATTCGTGGTGCATTAAAGGCCGCCCAGAGAGCCAATGCAGCAATAATCATTGAAATTGCAAAGTCTGAGGGAGGTGCCAATGCATATTGCGCCGTGAATTATTGGAATATCGCCCGAATCGTCGACGCCACCTGTAACGAACTAGGTATCACCATTCCGGTGGCAATCCACGCGGACCATTATGGCTTAAAAAGCGACCTGGATATTGAAACTGCCAAAATAGAAATCCCAACGCTATTTGAAGCTGGAATAACATCTATCGCCATTGATGCCTCGCACATGCCGGATGACAAAAATCTGCTGGCCAACCTTGAACTCTACCCGTATGTACCGAATTGGGCCGGCTTAGAAACTGAAATCGGAGAAATTAAGGGAAAAGAAGGCCTGTCAACTGACGAAGAAGCGATCTTTCTCATCCAGGGCTTAAACGCTCATAATATCTTCCCCGACTGGATTGCCTTAAACAACGGAACAACCCATGGAATCGAAGCCAGCGATAAGGGTATTCAGGTGGATTTGACCGCTCGGATTCATGACGCCTTAAAAAAATACAGGGTGTCCGGGGCTCAACATGGCACGTCCGGTAACAGTTCGGACCGCTTGCGAGAAATTGCATCGAAGACCAGGACCACCAAGGCAAACGTTGCCACTGCCCTTCAAATGATTTCATGGGGCCTCGAAGTCAACGATTATGGCAACGCAAAATTGGATGATCAGGGTAATTTCTTTAAGGTCAGCGATCAAGGTGTCACTGAACCAATGTGGTCTGAAATGGTAGGCTATGCCCAAAATCAAGGCTGGAAGGCTGGTAACTATAAAAAGCTCAACTTACCTTTTGAAAATAAATTACTTGGCCAATCCGCCGAGATTAAAAACCGCATGGTTAAAAGAGTTGAAGAATTCGTTTACAATATGCTTGTCAATGTTCTTAATACCAAAGATACGGCGCCATTGGCTTTGGCAGCCATTCTTGAAGCCGGTTCTTATGACGCCGGCCCCAAGGGGCATCGGATTGAAGACCCCGCGCAATGGACACCCGAACAAATCACTAAAAAAGGAGCTTCCATCATCAGCGAAAAAGGACCTGAAGGTGATTTTGACGATTGATCCTAAGCGGGGTGATAAAAATTTCCATAAACGTGTACAGATTTACAGCTAAACGATCTTGGGCACGAAAGTTGGCCTTTTCCGCCAGTGGCTTTACTTTCTCTCATACCGTAGGTTAGGTTATATTACTGGGTTAATATCAAATCGACACTTTTAGCTAAGAATTGCACTGTATCAAAGCTGGCGGTATAATTTAATCAGATCGATAATACTTGTTTTATATCAAAGCAAGAGTCGGAAAATCAAAGCATAGGGATTTAACAACATCCTTCAAAGGATTTGTGATGTCGCC
>JASFFJ010000554.1:0-5564 GCA_050124355.1 Desulfobacterales bacterium
CCAAGGTTTGACCTCTTTCACCCAATGGGCATAACCGCCTCTCGGGCTCTATGGGTGCGAAATCCACTTAAGATGCATTCTTTTAAGGTTTTCGGTGCAGCATCCAAAGGATCCAGCGGCGCCCCTTGTAGTGATTGAGTTGCATAACTGATACATTTCGATACCTCCCAGTACAGTCTTTGACAGATCAACGTTGCTGAAATATTCTCGGTTAATTTGATATTTGGACATTTCTCAATGTATAATTGTTTCAATAAAATTAGAAATTAAATGGTGGTTCAATACCAACGAATCAAATCAAGCCAACTCGATAACAGCCTCTCGCATTAATCGACCGATTGGCAGCCCCTGAGGACATCTGTTTTCAGCGTCTCTGAAATCCATGACGGCCATTCGTCCGCGAACTTCCGAGGGTAATTCTTTGAACGCCGATTTTGCTCTTTCAGATTCTCCGTAGCAACGGCTATACATCAAATATCGCATAACCTCGCTAACCGGAACCTTACCATCCAGAAAAGGCTCACATATATGCTTACAACCGGCACAGTAGCTTGAAGCGGTCTTTCGAGCATAATCTTTCAAGCAATCTATATCGTGATCGGAGAGTTTTTTGTTGTCCATTGCCGCTGAAGCGTTTTCAGATAGATACCTCATGTTCGTCATATAGGAGCAGATACTTGCTATGCGGTCGTCATCCCAAACTGCCTTTAGCTTGGCTTGACCCGTGGATAGCCCCTTGCTTTCAAATCGGTTCAGCAAAGCTCGCTCTTTGTCGTTAAGCGGACCTCCCTTCGAACCCCATCCAGTTGATTGTGTTTTCATTGCTGTAAGGCCGATACCGGCTCTGTAACAGTCGTCAACAGCCTTTTTCATTTTATCAGAGTGCATGACTCGAAAATTGTATGTTAGCATAATGCCATCAATCCAACCCAATTTGGCCGCACCCAGCAAACAATCTTCCATATTTGAGTGTGTGCTGAACCCGAAAAGCCGAATTTTTCCTTGTGATTTCGTTTTCTCAGCCCAAGCCTCGATTTTTTTATCAGCTTCATTTGGATTGGAGATGCCATGAAGGAAATACAGATCGGCAAACGACGTATTCATACGCTCCAGGGATTGATTGAGTGATGTTGTCATAGACGGTGGATCAAATATATCGGCTTTAGTGACTAAAAAAACTTTTTCTCTATCCTCTGGAAACTTTTCAAAATATTTTCCAATACCGGCTTCGCTCTGTCCACCTCCATATCCGGGTGATGTATCCCAGTAAGTGACACCCATATCCAACGCCTGTTTCATTAAGAGTAGATTAGAATAATGAAAGGCGCCGCCTAAACTGAGAATCGATACATCGATACCGGTTTTTCCAAAAGGTCTGGTTGGTACAACATTTACTGGAGATTCATTGGGATTTGAACTTTTTTGCGCATTTGTTATGGACTCAACAGGGGATAGCATCGATCCGACTCCGACCGCACCTGCTGTTTTTAAAAAATCTCGACGTGTATAAGTCCCTTTTTTGTTTGACATTCTTGAAGCCTCCTTGATGAATAAATGTGGGTGGATCTTAGAGCCCAACAACTGGAAAGAGGGAGCGCTGGTAGGTTCGGTCCGCCATGAACTATGATCGTCTCTTACTGGATAGCGTCACAAATTGCATGTTATCCAGTAACCTGAATTAGGTGCCATAAAATCCCTAATTTCAGGGCTCCTGACCCCAATTGGAAAAACTTCTCGGAAAGCCCTGATATCTAAAGAACCTACAAAATTTGTAGTAAAAATATGCGTAAATTCAAGATGCAACAGATTTTATCAAAATAAATGGAACGATAACCCAGAAAGAGGTATTATCGATGTCCTTTATATTAGTTAGAGACCTGAAATTAAAAAAATTCAGAACGATTCGCCCAAATTCAGTTTTATTGACGCGATTTCTGAGGTTTATGTTGCATCCGAATTTACGACACATCAGTAGTTCTGAATTTTGGAAATTGAAAAATGATTCCAATAGGCTGCGGTTTTGAAAGATTTGTTCTGATTAAAGACTGTTTACAAAAGCCTGCGATTACCCTGCCGCGAGTAGCCGTGTAATTTTTTCTTCACGAGCCTTCTTACCCGCCTGACTGACCTCAATATATGACAGCGCTTCTCCCGGACAAGTATCGACACAAGGGGGATCGGCATTGCCTAATTGCTGGTCGCAGCACAAGTCACACTTTTGCATGAATCCGTTCTCTCCAAATTGAGGCACCTCAAAAGCACAGCTATCGGCACAAATGCCGCAACCGTTGCAAAGCGTCTCGTCGACGACTACCAAACCGTCCCTTTCTCTCTTGGAAATGGCACCTTCCGGGCAGGCAGCCGCACATGCTGGCTCAACACAATGCAGGCAGGCTAGTGACAGGGAAGCGTTTTTTAGGCGGGGATACTCACCCAGCCATAAATTCAGAACACGACGATATTGAATCCCGTAGCTTAACTCCCGCCACGCTTTGCAGGCTATTTCACAGCCGTGACACTGGGTGCATTTCTCAGAATCAAAGTCTATCAGATATTCTTTTTCGCTCGCTGGCATTATGGCGCCTCCCATTTCTCTACCTGAACCAGGGTCTGGCTGGTCATGGCCGTAACCAACGGATCGTATGCTTTCTTCGGGTCAACGCTGTACATATTGTTCACGTTAGGGCCCCCGTCAGCAAGGGGAAAATCTTCAATGCCCAGCTCCCGACAGCCCTGCCACCACCCGTGCAGGATCATGACCGTATCAGGCCGGATGCCAGGATATATTTCCGCTTTGACTTTCATCCACCCATGCGGGGATTTTACAATCACCCAGTCGTTTTCGTCAATCTGGCGCACCGCGGCGGCCTCCGGGTGGATATGCAGTACCGGATCAGGTTGAATTTCTCTTAAATGGGGCACATTGCGCTGCCATGACGCACTGAAGTTTTTCGAAGTATGATAGTCGGACAGAATCAGTGGGTAGTTGTCTGTCAATTCGGGCGTGGCACTAAGGCTTTCCGGCGGCTCTATCCATTGCGGCAAGGGGCTGAAGCCGGCTTTTTCGAAGGTGGTGTTAAATAGAGCCACCTTTCCCTGCGGAAGGTAGGGCGCCTGGTTCAAGGTCTCGCTTCGGCGGTTGAAGACCGCATCGTATTTTTCATAAACTGGCGGCACCGGCGGATACACAACACCGGTCTGCTTTTGCTTTAGTTGCGCCATATTCAACCCCAACGGCTCGAGCTGGTCATCCATGGCCGCATCGATGTCGCCGTTCCAGAAATCGTCGCCATAGCCTATGGCTTTGGCCAGGTCCAGAAAAAATTCGAAAATGGATTTTCTCGGCCCGATGGGTTCGATGACGCAGTTGGTCGCCATCAGCCAACCGGGCACCATTTGGAAAGGATGATCGACTTCATAGCTGGTGGCCACCGGCATGACGATATCAGCATAGGGCATATCGGCGGTGCGGGCGACATCGACGACAACGTAGAAGTCTAGTTTTTGTAAAGCTGCTAAAACGTTTTTTGTTCCCCGAGTGCTGACCGAAGCCTGTGTCCCCGGAGCGATAACCGCTCGCACCGGGTAAGGCTTTCCAGTGATCACGCTTTCCAGAATGCGGTAGTAGGCAGATGTAGGACCTTCTATAAAAGGCTGAAACGCAAGGGGGAATTCCGGGCCCACCAGCTTGTTTATCAGCTCCGACGTATAGCGCTCCTGCAACAGGATATCTTTGGGAGCGGCTTTCGGAGGCATGGCAAAAATATTTCCCCCCGGCCGGTCCAGATGTCCGGTGATGGCCATCAGTGTGGCAATGGCACGAATCGCGTCGCTGGCGGAGGGCGCGTGCTCAACACCGTTGCCCAGGTCTATGGCGGCGCGAGGGGTTGTCGCGTAGAGTCTGGCGACCTCTTCAATCTGTAAAGCCGGCACACCGCTGATATTTTCAGCCCATTTGGGGTCATACTGCCGGACGTGGGACTGGAGACGTTTGAATCCATAGCACCACTTTTCCACAAAGGCATGGTCAATCAGGTTTTCTCCGATCACCACATTCAACATGGCCAGAGCTAAAGCGGCATCCGTGCCGGGACGCACGGGCATCCAAATATCGGCCAAGCCGACATCAGGTTCCACCGAGGGTTTTATGGCAATGATTTTCGCAGAGCGCTGTTTGGCGGCCATAAAGGCCTGTGCCGGCCGGGCAACCGGGCCCGAATAGATGGGTTGACGTCCCCAGTAGATTATCAGATCGCTTTGGCCGTAGTCTGGCCGGGGGAAATCACCCACGGTGTAGCAATAGGCGAACTCACGCTGCATGTAGCAGATCCCGCTGTGGCCGTAATTGGGACTGCCGTGGGCTGTCAGAAAACGGTGGAGATATTCACTATAGGAACGTTTGGCAGGAGACAGAATAGCCAGGGATTCGGCGCCAAAGGTTTTCTTTTGTAGTGTCAGCACTTCAGCGATGTGATCGATGGCCGCGTCCCAGCTGATCTTTTCAAATTTGCCATCCCCCTTCTTACCGATGCGCTTCAGGGGATGGGTCAACCGATCCGGTGAGTAAACCCACTGGGGGGCGGCATGGCCCTTGGCGCAGAGGGCTCCATTGTTGACCGGGGATTCGTCCATCCCGGCAACTTTTGTAAACCGGCCGTCTTTAACAAAAGCATAAATGCCGCAGCCGCCTCCGGGGCCACCCGGGCCGCACATTCCACAAACAGTGGGGATGCATTCCTCGCCGTTGGTCCGGGCATATTGGAGAGCCTGCTTAAAATCCATATCGACCTCGCTTGTTAAATATTGAATAAGCGGTATATACAACAAAGCAAATTGAATGGCAAACCATAGCAATGAGCTCTAAAATTGGGTGCCATCACCTTCTTATTTTTGTCTTAAATATGCTTAACATATACTTGTTTGTTAATCCCTTCGTGCTCCCAAATATGTATAGCCCGCTCGCAACAATTAAAATCATACCGGCCACGGATTGAAATTCCAGAGTGTCCTTAAAAAAAAGATAACCCCAGATGACGCTCAAAGGAACGGCAATATATTCAAAGGAGGCAATTGATGATGGCTGCGCCAATCGGTAAGCCTGGGAAAGGAAATAAAACCCCGCTGCGGCGATTAGACCTATGATCGTGAAGAGAAATAGATCACCTTGTGAAGGCAGTCGCCATTCTCGAATAAGAAAATTAAAACTGGGATGAATTGTTTGGGTAACAGCGATGTTGTTTAAGGCTATGGTAAATATCGTAGAGAAAATTATGTACGCGACTGTAAGGTAAAACGCCATTGATACGCCGTTTTCAGTTCTTCCTAACCTTCTGGTAATGATTGATGCAATGGCGTATAAAAATGCAGTTAATATCGCTAAAAGTGCTGCCGGATCTATCATTTTAAAACCAGGCCGCAACATTATAATAACGCCGAGAAACCCAACCAAAACCCCTATCCAGCTTCGAATCTCAACTTTTTCTCCCAAGAATATAGCAGATAAAATCGTTATAAAAATTGGGGCTGAAAAAAACAAGCTTACCGTTTCAGCCAACGGAAGCGCC
>JASFFJ010000555.1:0-5562 GCA_050124355.1 Desulfobacterales bacterium
ATGCTGGTGCCCGGGGCCAGAATCGAACTGGCACGGTACTTTGTACCGAGGGATTTTAAGTCCCTTGCGTCTACCTATTCCGCCACCCGGGCATTTAGGATTGAATCACTCTTCTGATACCTGAATTTAAGTTGGTTTTCAAGCAAAAAGGTGAGCGTCTTGAGGTAAAAAGTCCACCGTTCTTTAGGGATACGATCCCTCCATTCTGGTGGTGAAGCTACTTGACTCAATTCTAAATTCATTCAATTAACTCGACAAATGAAACTCCTTATTTTTAAAAATTGTCAGGCAGGCGTCAACAACCAGGGGGTCATAGAGAATGCCTCTGTTTTGGGTGATTTCCGCAAGCGCTTTGTCAATCCCTTTGGAGGGTCGATAAGGACGATGGGATGCCATGGTCTCCACAACGTCTGTGACGCCTATGATACGAGCCGCCAAGAGAATATCATCGCCGGCAAGGCCCCTTGGATAGCCTGATCCGTCTTGTCTTTCATGGTGCTGCAAAACAATTTCAGCAATCGGCCAAGGGAATTCGATGCCTTTTAAAATATCATAGCCGGTTTGGGAGTGGGATTGTATCAAACTAACTTCGATATCGGATAATTGCACTGGTTTGGATAAAATTTCGGCCGGTAGGGATATTTTGCCGATATCGTGGATAGCCGCTGCGATATAGATCCCCTCGATTTCATTCTCCGAAAGTCCGATTTCCTGTGCGATGATCCGGCTCAGGTCGGCCACTCTCTGCTGATGGCCGGATGTATATGGATCCCGCTTTTCAACAGTCGTTGTAATAGCCTGAACAGTGGAGTTCATTACCTTCTTTAAATTTTCAATGCTGTCTTGAAGTTCCAATTGTATGCGTTTGCGGTTGACAACTTCAATTTTTAGCAACTTGTTAGATTGCACGAGTTCCGTCGTCCTCTTTTCAACCAGATCTTCCAGATCTGAATGAAGTGCTAGAAGCTGTCTTTCCGCCTTCCATTTAGCACTCAATGCCGTGGCGAATTGAATAATCTCCTGGGGATGAAAAGGCTTTTGCAAATAGAGCAGTTTGTCTGAAATATTGGCTCGGTTCGCCATGTCACTTTCAGGCGACGTGCGGTAACCGGTCACCACCACAATGTTAACGAGTGGATCCAATCGGTGGATTTGTTCAGCGGTCCACTGGCCATCCGGTCCCGGCGGCATGTTCAAATCCAGAAATACAACTGCGAAGGGCGCATTTTCTTCAGTCGAACGTTTGACGCTGTTTACAGCGTCATCGCCTTGGCGACAGCAATTTATCTTAAATTTTGGCAGAAATGGTAAGGGATGGTTCGGGTTTAAGATGTTTTGATACAAATCTAGTATGGCGGTTTCGTCATCAACCACAAGGATACGGAAGCAGTTATGGTCTGATTCACTCATTTTTCTCTTTGGCAAAATTCCGCAAGCCTCAAATACTACCGGACTGAGGGCAAAAATTAAGTCAAAAAACAGACGTTCCTCATTTCAAAAACTACTTTGGCCGGTTTCATTGCAGATTCTACGGGTCGGAATCACCGAGAAAAGATTAACTATATAAAAGTCTTATGGATGTCGGCGCTTAAGTGATGATTATACAGCGGTTATCGTGGTTATGCAACCTATTCTGATTTCTAAATTTTTAATTGGTCTTTCTAAACCTTGTCAAATAACGTTTCTTTTGGTAATTAGCTTTCATGAAACTATCCGTTAAAAATTCCGGGTTAATACTGGCATCAACATCTCCGCGCCGACGTGATCTCTTGGAACAAACAGGACTTAAATTTACTGTTATTCCCAGCAATCTCACTGAAGATTCGATACCCTTGTCCTCTCCTGAATCGTATGTCAAAAGGTTGGCCGAAGCAAAGGCGAAGGAGATCTCACTACGACATCGCGACAGCTGGGTTATCGGTGCCGACACGATCGTAATCATCAACAATACCATTCTGGGAAAACCAGAATCGCGATCGGATGCTCTCAAAATGCTCCGGAGCTTGAGCGGAAAGACACATCAGGTGCTGACGGGCTATTGTATTTGCTGTGCGGCCAGCGGTCGCCTTTTTTCAGAAACCATCAAAACGGATGTCTGTTTTAAGACCCTGACCGAAGTGCAAATCGAGTGGTACCTCAATTCGGGAGAACCTTTTGACAAAGCCGGGGCTTATGGGATCCAGGGAATCGGTGCATTTCTCGTGAAGCATATCCATGGATCTTACACAAATGTTGTCGGACTACCGGTTTGTGAAGTCTTCGAATTTTTAATCAACGAAGGAGTGGTGGTATTGGAGATTGATGAATGACGGATTGCGGTTTAGGAATGACGAATCACGAGCTATGGACTGCAAGCAATTTTATCATCTTTTGACTTAACATTTCACTTTTCATGCTTATGGATATAGAGGTAACTTTAATTGAAACACCGAATAGAACAAGTCAAAAAGCGAATCAATGACACTGCCGGGGTCTGCAAGAGACCGATGGCCTCCATTCGCCTGGTGGCCGTCAGCAAAACAATCCCGGCAGAAGTGGTTCGAGACGCCATCGAGGCCGGCATATTAGAACTAGGTGAAAACTATATCCAAGAAGCCAAAGAAAAGATCAACGCCTTGGCAGCATTTCCCGTCACTTGGCATTTTATCGGCCATTTACAGTCCAATAAAGCCAAATATGCGGTCCGGTTGTTTGATCTAATCCACTCGGTAGATTCCTTGAAATTGGCGCAGGTATTAAATAAATATGCCAAAAAAATTGATAAGATTCAAGCCATACTGATTCAGGTCAATGTGGCCAAAGAGGCTTCAAAATCAGGTGTCTATGTTGAGGACACTTTGCAGCTGTTAAAGGAAGTCAGCCGGCTTGAAAATATTGCCGTCAAAGGCCTCATGACGATGCCGCCATTTTTCAATGCGCCAGAGAAAGCTCGGCCATATTTTACGGCATTGCGTGAATTACGTGATCAAATCAAAATGGAAGCGATCTCCAACATTTCCATGGATGAATTGTCCATGGGAATGACAGGGGATTTTGAAACCGCCATCGAAGAAGGCGCCACCATCGTCCGTATCGGTACGGCTATTTTCGGAGACAGACGTTGAAAGTTTTACTGCATACATGCTGCGCACCCTGTGCCGTTTATCCAGTTAAAATACTGAGGGCGGAAGGCCTGAAGGTCATGGGTTTTTTTTACCGCAACAACATCCACCCTTATAGCGAGTGTCTCAAACGCCAGAAGACCTTGCAGACTTATGCCGCTCAAATCGATCTGCGGGTAATTTTCCAGGAAGGTTACGATCTGGAGGGATTTATACAGAATGTGGTATACCGTGAAAACGATCGCTGCAATTATTGCTACCATGATCGGTTACAATCCACCGCACTTTTGGCCAAAAGGGGCAAGTTTGATTATTTTTCCTCAACCTTGTTGTACAGCAAATTTCAAAAACATGAGGTCATAAAATCCATGGGGGATGCCATCGGTAAATCCGTGGGGATACCGTTTCATTATCAAGATTTTCGCACAGGATGGAAAGAAGGGATCGAAGGGTCAAGGCGTATGAGATTGTATCGCCAGCAATACTGCGGCTGTCTATACAGCGAAAAGGAAAGATTCTACCGGGAAACCCGATCAAAAGATTGAATATTGGCGATTGTATGTTGAATATTTAAGGATTTGCAAAACGGCTACCGATGTTCGGAAATTTCATATATTTTATCCTCGTTCTTCTTATATATCTCACCTATCAACCCTCCGAGGAGACATTTTTCACAGCGTTTGACGCCATTACTTTTTTTTTCTGTCTCATCATCATTTTTTCATTCCTGACCCGCTTTCAATTTCAAAGGATCGAAAGACGAATTTCAAAGGGCCAATACCTGCGGATCGATCATCAGTTCAATACCGCAGTCGTCCAGCAATCCATCATGGCCATCCTGCTTTTCGCCGTTGACATTTACGGTCTGAATCTGCCTTCTTTTCTGGTGGGCATGACACTATTCGAGACGATACCGACCCTTTTGGCCTTGCTCTTTTTGCTGCTGTTTGTTTTCTACTTGGCCATCGTCTGGACGTTTGCCTATCAATCATATCAATTGCTCTACAGACCTGGAATTTCCAGACGGACCTATGTCATTTCCAATATTTCCTTTTCGATACCTGTATTGCTGCCCTGGCTGTTTTTATCAGGAATTTTAGATATAATTCATGTCTTGCCCTTTGAATCGCCCAAACGATTTCTAAACACCACCGAAGGTGAAGTCACTTACTTTCTCTTTTTCCTTTTTGGGGTGGCCATCATTGGGCCGGCTTTAGTACAAAAATTCTGGCGCTGCAGTCCCCTTGAAGACGGATATCATCGCAGTCGCATCGAGGCTTTATGTCAACGCGCGGGAATGGCCTATGCCAATATTTTATACTGGCCCATTTTCGGCGGCAAAATGATCACCGCCGGTGTTATGGGGCTTATCAAAAATTTTCGTTACATTCTGGTCACCCCTTCTCTGTTGAATTTGCTGGAGCCCGCAGAGGTCGATGCCGTCATTGCCCATGAAATTGGTCATATCAAAAAGAAGCATCTTGTATTTTATCTGGTGTTTTTTGTCGGCTACATGTTTCTCTCATATGTCACGTTTGATATCCTGATCTTTGCCATCATTTATACCAAACCGGTATTTTGGTTTATCAGCAAGACCGGTTTGAGTCAGACAACCGTTGTTTCGGGAATCTCCAGTATTGTAATCATTAGTGTCTTCTTAATCTATTTCCGATTTATTTTCGGCTTTTTTATGCGTAATTTCGAGCGCCAGGCGGACACTTATGTATATGCATTGTTTGACAGCGCCACCCCTTTAATTACCACCCTGGAAAAAATCGCCGCCACTAGCGGTCAATCGGCGGATAAACCCAACTGGCATCACTTCAGCATCAGACAAAGGATTGATTACCTCAGAAAATGCGAAACCAATTCATCCTGGATAACCCGCCATGACGGTAAAGTGAAAAAGAGTATCGGGGTTTATCTGGCGGGCTTGATTCTTCTTGGAATCTTGGGATATCAGTTAAATGTCGGTGCCATGGGAGATCAGATCAGCAGGCATTTCCTGGAAAAAGTTATCCTAAGTGAAATTGAACAAGCCCCTGATAATCCGAACTTATACAGCCTGCTGGGTAATATCCATTACAACAATAAAGATTGGGCCGGCGTCCAAGATGCCTGGGAAAAATCACTGGCGTTGGAGCCCAACAATGCCCAAGTTCTCAACAATCTGGCTTGGCATTACGCCACCTGTGAAGATGAAACATTTCGAGATCCCGCCCGAGCCCTGGCGATGGCCAAATTGGCGATTCAGCTCGAAAAATTGCCCCATGTTTGGGATACCCTGGCAGAAAGCTATTATGTTAACGGCATGCATCAGGAGGCAGTTGAAACCAGCCGTCAGGCCCTGGCACTGGCCGGCAAGAAGCGAACCTATTACCAGGATCAATTGGATAAATTCACTAAGGCCGGGGCGGATTAAAATTGACAATCTTCAATCAATACTCCTTGTGATTTGCTG
>JASFFJ010000556.1:0-5548 GCA_050124355.1 Desulfobacterales bacterium
TATCAGATGCATATTTAAGGATTATTTGGTTGCGGCTCTGCCGCGCTGGGTGGGTCTGTGGCTAATTAAAAAATGGCCTCACCACTTTCCGCACTGAACAAATGGATTTTATCCATATTCGGCACCAGGTCAATATCCTGATGGGTTTTTGCGTCGATATCCGCATCGAGCAACGCCGTCAAGGAGTGATCGCCTGTGCTAAGGTCCAGAAAAGTTTCTTTGCCAAGGGTTTCAATGACATTTATCGTGGCTTTGATGACCGGTATATCATTACCTTCAATATCTGCCGCCAATGTACTTAGAAAGTGTTCCGGCCGTATGCCGAAGACAAATTCATCACCCCGGGCTGCACTCACTTTTGACGACAGAGAATCGGGGAGCACAATCCGGTAGTCGCCAGTGTCAATTTGATAACGTGATTTTTCTTCAACCAGCCGGCAAGGGATAAAATTCATGGCCGGGCTGCCGATAAAACCCGCCACAAATTGGTTTGCCGGTCTGTTATATAAATCTAACGGACTGCCTACCTGCTGGACGATTCCGTCTTTCATGACAACAATGCGATCGCCCATGGTCATGGCCTCGACCTGGTCATGGGTAACGTAGACGACGGTCGCCTGCAAACGCTCGTGCAGTTTCTTTAGCTCGATGCGCATCTGTACCCGCAGCTTGGCATCAAGATTGCTCAAGGGTTCGTCAAACAAAAAAACATCGGGGTCTCTTACAATGGCACGCCCCAGGGCGACCCTTTGTCGCTGACCACCGGATAGCTGTTTGGGTTTGCGGTCCAACAGGTCTTCGATTCCCAGGATTTCGGCCGCCTTTTTGACTTGTTTCTCTCTTTGTTCTTTGGAGACTTTGCGCATTTTCAGACCGAAAGCCATATTATCAAATACTTTCATATGCGGATACAGCGCATAGCTCTGGAAAACCATGGCAATATTTCGTTCCATGGGCGTTAGTTTATTCACCACCCGATCACCAATGCTTATCTCTCCACCTGATATTTCTTCCAGGCCGGCAATCATACGCAATGTCGTGGTTTTACCGCAGCCCGAGGGGCCTACCAGGACGACGAACTCGCGGTCAGCAATTTCGAGATTGACATCATTGACCGCAACCACATCGCCAAATTGTTTCGCTATATTCTTCAATACAACGTTTGCCATTTACTGCTCCTTTAAATTCAGAACTACTGACGTGTCGTAATAATTGATCCCGCCGGAGGCGGACATTAAATATTCAATCTTCAATCGACAATATTCAATTTACCCTTTTAACCCTTAACCGCTCCGGCGGTTAGACCCTTGACGATCGCCTTCTGGGCGATTGAAAAAAATATCAGCCCCGGCAGTGCCGTAAACATGGCCGTGGCCGTAATCGAATCCCATTGAGTGAGTTCGTCTCCCACGAAATAGTGGGCGCCCACGGTGGCCGGCTGAACGGCGCGGGTGTTGGAAAAGATCATCGCAAATAAAAACTCATTCCAGGTCCAGAGAAAAGTTATGATTGCCACCGCTGAGATGCCCACCGCCGACACCGGCACCACCACTCTTAAAAAAGCCCCTGTGCGGGTGCATCCATCCACAATGGCCGAGTCCACCAGTTCCCCCGGAAAGGAGTCAAAAAAAGATTTTATCATCCAGACAGCCAGGGGGTAACACAAAAATGTATTCAAGATAATGAGAGATAGATACGTATTGATCAATCCGAGATAGCTCATGATGATATAAAACGGTACCAACAGCGCTATGGGCGGCATGATGCGGGTGGCGATGAATATAAACAGAAAAATGGCCGACCCCTTGAACCGATAGCGGCTGATGCCCCAGGCGGTAAAAATACTGCCCACCATGACGATAATGGTAGTGCCCCCGGATACTACCAGCGAGTTCAAAAGGTGCCGTGGCATGGGGCTGTCAAATATAACCTCCCGATAGGCTTCCAGGGTGAAGGTTTCAGGAAAATAGGTCGGTGGCCAGCGGAAGGTTTCCTGCCGCGGCTTAAAAGAGGTCATGGCCGTAAAAATAATCGGTGACAGCATGATCGTCAGCATCAAAACAAGTAATATATAGTTGGTCGATGATTTTGAAAGAATTTTCGAAATCGCTTTTCTCGGTGTCATGGGCTATTCTTCCTTGAAAATATTGTACACATAGATACCGGCAAATACGGCGATCAGCATAAACATAATCACGCCGGCTGCAGCAGCTGTTCCGTAGTTGACCCGACGCCACAGCTGATCCACAATATAGAAGCCAAGGACATAGGTCCCCCGGGCCGGGCCACCTTCGGTCATCGAAAAAATGACATCGATGGTCCGGAAGGTAAACATACTGGTAATGAGCAATCCCGTCAGGGCCATGCCCCTTATCAATGGAAGGGTGACATGGGTAAATGTGCTGAAGGCATCGGCGCCGTCTATTTTAGCGGCATCATAGACTTCCTCTGAAATGCTTTCAATGCCGGCCAGAATGAAAATGCACATAAACGGGATCCGCACCCAAGTATCCGCCACGATACACCCCAGCATTGCCAGGTTGCTATCGGAAAAAATGGGAAGCGGTGCACTGATCAGTCCGATTTTCATAAGAAGATCACTGAAGACACCGACATTGGGATTGAATATCCATTTCCAGATGAAGCCGGAAATCACTAGCGGCACGGCCCACGAAAACATGGCCAGGGATCTGAAAACGGCTGCCCCGCGTTTGATTTTGGACAGTGCCAGGGCTAGAGCCATGCCTCCTGCAAAGGTTAAAACCGTCACGCCGACCGTGTAAACAACGGTTTTTCGCAGTGCCATCCAAAAAATGCGGTCGTTAAAAATGTAGATATAATTTTTTAATCCGGTAAAACTCAAGGGATGAAAGCTGGTGTAACGCAAAAAGCTTGTCACAAAAAGGGTGACGATCGGAAAAATGATGAGGGCGACAATAATGACCAACCCTGGTGTGCTCAGCAGGACGCCGTATTTACTATCGGATAGTCGCATGGGTTACCCCCTAGGCTTTACCTCCACAGTCATCAAAAAAATCGGTAATCCGCAAAAAAGCAGTCCTGCGGATTACCGAAATGCATCATTATTGAATCGAATCTATTTCTTGTTGCGCCATGGTCCTGGCGGCATCCGCCGATTCCATTCCAAGCGCCACCTGGTGCAGATACTCCATGAAGACATCCAGTATTTCTAGCATGCCGGGTGGGTAGGATTCTCCAATCATAGCCGCCACCGTAGGCTTTCTTAAATCAGCTCTGGAAACCTCCTTGATCACGGCCGGATGTTCGTAAACAGCGTTTATGACCGATTCGTTGCCTTCCAGGTAGAGTTCATTAAACTGGGCCTGGTAGCTGCGCTGATAGTCAAACCACAGCATAGCGGCCGCCTTCTTCTCCGGTGATATGGAGACATTCATCATCCAGGAATCGTTTCCGGCCACCGCCACACCTTTTTTCCCGACACCCTCCCAGGCAGGTAAAAGGGTGACGTCCCAATCATTTTGCACGCCGGTGCCGAATTCGGGGTCGGCAAAATTTTTCATATAAACCCCGCCGGTAATGATGAACCCGGCCTTGCCCTTGGCAAACACTTCGGGTGCCGATGACCATTGATATTCAGTGGATTCCTTGGACATACCGCCTTTGGTCCACAGATCGGTCATCATACCCCAGGCATCGGGATCGATCATGACTTTGCCGTCTACCATGATCCGTTTGTCCTGGGAAAAAGTTGTCATCGACCAGATTTGATGCAATTGGTCGCGGTCCCCCATGCCATACACCATACCGGTGAAGTCGGGGCCTTTATTCTTTTTGGCCCAGTCATCGACCTTCTTGCTGGCGACCACCAACTCCTGCCAGGTCTTGGGGACCTCGACGCCGGCTTCTTTTAGCCACGACGGCCGGTAAAACAGATGCATAGCCCACAGACAAAATGGTGAGCCGTAATATTTGCCATCAGGTCCTTTAATGGTGTCCAATAGCTTTTCCGGATAAAGTGCCCGCGCCTCCGGCGGCCAGAGCGCGTCGACCGGCTCGATCCAGCGGGCCGCACTCATGTGCGGGATTTCCAGCATGGAACGGGTGGAGTAGAATACATCTACATCCGTGGAACGTGCCATGGCGACCGACAAGGATTTCGGCCATAGCAGAGCATCTTTCATTTCGATCAGATCCAGATGGACACCGGTTAGTTTTTCAAATATTTTGGCGTTCAACACCGTGGCCGGATCGTGCTTGAGGCCACCGGAATTGGTCAGCACCAAATTCTTCACCCCACCGATGGCGCTTTTCCAGCCGTCCGGAAGTTTGTATCCGGTCAGCATCGCCTTTTTACCGGATAGTTTCACGCCGTAATCATCATAGTCGGCAGGGATGACTTCCACCGGCCCCTGGCCCGCTATTCTCTCAGCCATTGGCACAGGTTTGTCCCACTTGATGTCACCTGCGCCTGCTGCCATGGCAGTCAGGCTGAAAGTTACCATAACCAAACCAACCAGACAAAATTGAATCGCTTTCTTAGTCATCGACGACCTCCTTTTAAATTTTGTGTAAATAGCAGTAAAAGCTCCCGCAGACCACGTCTAACATTGATTCCCACAGCCGGGCACTAACCGTTGAATCCGCGCCGGGCGATATTTCCGGTTTTTTATCACCTCCTTCTTAGTAAAATCCTTCCATGGATTCGGACTATATTATTTTCGATAGCCTAAACCGAATCCACCTGAGGCGGAAAAAAATTGCCATTAAACCCCTAAACATGAAGGGAAACCTGTAGTTAATATTTGTTTTCGTGTCTTCGAGCCTTGGTGGTGAAAAAATTTTGACATCATTAACAAGGAATATGCAGCTAAGCGCTTACCAATTATATAGAAAAAAAATCCATGTCAAGAATAAACGAATTTTCAGTAATTCGGATAAGCCGCGACACCTTCAAGTGCAAAATTTGAAATGGTTTTGCCGTTACCGGGTAATCGCGGCTAATCGATCTAAAATCAGCGCTGTTGGCTTTTGAAGGGAGTAAAGGGGATGTATTCGACACAAAAAAGCGCAGTTTAATTTATTCCAAAAGCAAGCTTGATCACCTCGCAAAAAGTCAATTCTTCCGATTTAACGTCATTCCGGCGAAAGCCGGAATCCAGTAAATTCAAGGGGTTCTGGATGCCAGATCAAGTCCGGCATGACGGCAGATGGACTTTTTAAGAGACTGTCAAGCTTAGATCCGTGCTAAAAAATTATCAACATGAGGCATGATATCATGATCGGGATATTTCGTTTTAATAACACTGAGGATTTTTTTGGCCTTATCGGTACTCATCAGGCAATCGTTGAATATCTGGGCGACACGAAAATAGGCTTTGGGCACCAGGGCGTTTTCAGGGTAGGATTTCACAATTAGGTTGTAAACTGCAACGGCAGCTTTGGTTTTGCCGGTTTCATTCAGCCAGCCCGCCACCTTAAACAACGAATCGGCCGCCGGGAGAAAGTCGCTATCAAGTTTATGACATTCCGAAAAAACCGCAACGGCTTTATTTTTTTGATTCTTCTC
>JASFFJ010000557.1:0-5547 GCA_050124355.1 Desulfobacterales bacterium
AGCCATATCGAACACCTCTTCTTGAGATAGCTTCCAGAAGCGGTTTCAAAACCCCATCTAACGTCCAATTACGGCGTTGCGGGCCTCCTCGAAATACTCACATACGCCCATGTATGCTGCGTTTTTTCGTCGGCCCACGCCTTGTACTTGGGCGCGATCTAAGGTTTTGAAAGCACTTCTAGGCTGACCTTAAAATCGGAACACAGGAACGATGAAACTTCGCATCATTTTAATCGTTTTGTCTTTGCTGGCTTTTTTATCGGCCTCCACGGGCGGGTATCTGTACTATTCCTCCCTGAAAGAATCCGCCCTTAAGGAAGCCGAACGGCAGGCAGATCTGCGTTTGAGAACCATAAAAAAAAATCTGACCATCTTCCTGGCTGAAAACGTCAAACCCGTAAGAACCCTGGCCGGTATGAAACCGCTCCAGCTCGCCCTGACCCAGACCGATGCACAAAACCTGGCTGCAGCCAATGCCACCTTGGACCATTTCAAGAAAACGCTGGCCGCAGATGTGTGTTATCTGATGGACCCCAGCGGTAACACAATTGCCTCCACCAATCGTGATGCCCTCGATAGTTTTGTGGGCCAAAATTTTGCTTTCCGGCCCTATTTTAAAGAAGCCATTTCAGGAAAACCCAGCACCTATCTGGCCCTGGGCACCACATCGGGCAAACGTGGAGCCTATTACGGCCATCCGGTGTATACCGAAAATGGTTCATCCCCTGTCGGCATTGTGGTTATCAAAGCTTCGATTGAGTTAATCGAAAATCAATTGGGGACGGAATTGGACGAAATTGTGATGGTCAATGATCCTCACGGGGTAATTTTTATTTCCAACCACAAAGAATGGCTTTATCATCTGTTGTGGAAAACCAATGAGAATAATATCCCATTGATTAAAAAATCCCTGCAATTTGGCCCCGGCCCCTGGAAGTGGACCGGTTTGGCGGCCAAAGGTGACTATATCATGGACCGTGACGGCGATGAGTATCAGATCCATATTGTGGAACTGGAAACCAACTATCCGGGTTGGAATGTGGTGCATTTGCGCAAGTTGGATGCCATTACCAAAACCGTGATCGAGCCCCTGATTAAAACCACCGGTCCCATTGTACTGGCTCTGTGTGTGTTGATCGGCATATCGGTTTTCTTTTTATACCGTCAGGCCAGTCACGAAATTCACCAGCGACGTCTGGCCCAAGACGCCTTGCGTGAAAGCGAAAGCCGTTTTAGGTCGCTGTACCACAATACTCCGGCCATGTTGCACTCCATCGATCCGAAAGGCCGCCTGGTCAGTGTCAGTAACTACTGGGTAGAATTGATGGGTTATAGCCGCGATGAGGTCATTGGGCGCAAGCTTACTGATTTTTTCACGGAGGAATCTCGCCAAGTTGCCGAGACAAAGATTATCCCTCTTTTTTTTGATACCGGATTTCTGCAGGACATTCCCTATCAGTTTGTCAAAAAAAGCGGCGAAAAAATTGACGTGCTGCTTTCCGCCACAGCCGATCGGGATGCCAAAGACAACATTGTACGATCCTTGGCCGTCTCGATTGACGTCACCCAGCGTAACCGGGCCGAAGAGGCGCTAAAGCAGGCCAAAGAAGAACTCAGTCTCTACTCCCAGGATCTTGAGCGCCTGGTTCGCAAACAAACCACAGAAATCACCAATATATTAACCTATACACCGGCTGTCGTATACATCAAGGATAAAGCGGGGCGTTATACGCTCGTCAATACGCGGTACGAAGAGCTTTTCAATGTCCGTAATACGGAAATCCGGGGCAAAACCGATTACGACATTTTGCCGAAACAGGTCGCTGACCAGTTTCGAACCAGCGACGCGAAGGTCTTAAAAAAATCGCGTTCATTGCAAATCGAAGAACACATTCAGCAATCAGACGGGTTGCATACGTATCTGGCGGTTAAATTTCCGATTTATGATGACGCCGGAACGATCAGCGGCGTCTGCGGGATTTTGAACGATATCACTGCGGTCAAAAAAGCCCAAACACAATTGCGCCGGCTTTCCGGCAGCATCATGGCCAATCAGGAAAAGGAGCGCTCCGCCATAGCGCGGGAACTGCATGATGAACTGGGGCAAGTATTGACTGCATTGCGTATGGATTCGGTCTGGATGTATGAACGCTTGAAAGCCTCAGATCCCGAGGCCTCAGAGCGCGCCTTAACAATGTGCCGCTTAATCGACAAAAACATTGAAGATGTACGCGGCATGGCATTTCGTTTGCGTCCGGGAGTTCTGGACGACCTGGGTCTGGTCGATGCTCTGGAATGGTACACCGCCGATTTTGAAAGACGCACCGAGATTGCCTGCGTTTTTGAACACGAAAATGTCCCGCGCTTAAATGAAACCGTTTCGACCGCCGCCTACCGAATCGCCCAGGAGGCACTGACCAACATCGCCCGGCACGCAGGTGCCGGCCGGGTTAAGGTAAGTCTCAGATCCAGCAACGGCTTTCTGACGCTGGCGGTGGTTGACGATGGCCAGGGATTTGACGCGCTGCACCTGTCTGAATCCGAAGGTTTGGGGGTTGCTGGAATGCGCGAACGCGCCACCCTGATCGGGGGTTCTTTTGATGTCAAGTCCAGGCCCCAAAAAGGAACTCGGGTGTATTTAAAAGTACCCATAATTAATTAATCCGCGAGGCTTCAATATAACGGAATTCTTCAGTATTCACAGAAAAGCTCACCAACAGGCCATATGCTATTTTTCAGGGCGGATTAATTAAGGAGAAACAAATTGATAAAGGTCCTTCTGGCAGACGACCACAATATTGTGCGCGCCGGGCTGCGCCGTATCGTCGAAGAAAGCGGTGATATGGAGGTGGTGGCTGAAGCCGCCGATGGACGGGAGGCCATTCAGCTGGTCAAAAAGACTGCGCCGGATGTCGCCGTCATCGATATATCCATGCCCGGATTGGACGGCCTGGAGGTCATCGGCCAGCTGCAAATCCTGCATCCCACATTGCCGATCCTGGTGCTGACGATGCACGAAGAAGGACAATATGTAGTTCGAGCAATTCAGGCCGGCGCAATGGGCTATCTCACCAAACAATCGGCACCTGAACAGCTGGTTAAAGCCATTCGCAAAATCTATGATGGGCAGCGCTACATAACCGATGAGGCCGCAGAGTCGCTGGCCTTGCGGGTGGCCAAGGGATCAAACGGCAAATCACCTCTGGATTCATTGTCCATGCGAGAGCTCCAAGTACTACGTCGCCTGGCAATGGGGCATACCAATCGTGAAATTGCCAGTGCTTATCACATCAGCATCAAAACCGTAGACACCTATCGTGCGCGCCTATTAAAAAAATTGGGGTTGCGTAACAATGCAGAATTGTCACGTTTTGCCATTCAAAATCGGCTCATCGAACCCTGAACCAATCAAAATGGAGCAATCCGTATTCAGCAACCAGCGGTGACCTACAGATCTTTTTTAAAAAAATCATCCGCATCACTGATTTCGCCCGGTCGCTTGGTATATTCGGTCGGCTCCGTTCCTTCTTTAAAGCATTCGAATATAATCTTCTTTGATTGCGGAATGGGTAACAAGCCGGTATCGGCATCAATTTTTGCAAACACGACCCCTTCAGGGGGCTGAAACAATGCCACCGGTTTGTCTTTCAGCACTTCTTTCATAAATCCAAGCCATATGGGACTGGCCGCTCTGGAGCCGGTCTCGCCTTTACCCAGAGGGGCTTCGTCATCAAACCCAACCCACACCCCGGTAATGAATTGCGGTGTATACCCCACAAACCAGGCATCAAACAAATTATTGGTAGTACCTGTTTTCCCGGCAGTCGGCCTCTTTAGCTCGCGGACTCTCCATCCAGTGCCATCCTGGACAACCCCTTCCAGCAAGCTGGTCATGATGTAGGCGGTACTTTTTTCAATCACTTTTTTTCTTTCCGGAGCCATCTCTTCAAGGACATTTCCATTGCGATCAACGATCTTCATGACAAATAGCGGTTCGACGAGGTAGCCCTGGTTGGCAAAAACAGAATAGGCTTTTAGAAGTTCAAGCAGAGAAATACCAGAGGAACCCAACGCTATGGAGAGATCCCGACTCAGCTGGGAGTTAATCCCCAGTTTGTTAGCGTATTCGATGGCATAGTCGACACCGATATCTTGCAGAATCTTAATGGTGACCAGATTCCGCGACTTGGTCAGGGCTTTGCGAAAAAGAGTGGGGCCATAAAATGTTTTTTTGTAGTTTTTAGGCTTCCAGGTAAAATCACGTTCTTCGTCTTGGTATACGATAGCGGAATCAATAATCATGGTTGCGGGCGTATAGAATTTATCGGACTCCTCAAATTCCTTATCCAGCGCCGCCGCGTAAATTATTGGTTTAAACGCTGAACCGGGCTGTCTTCTAGATTGGAAAGCCCGGTTAAATTGAGTTTCTTTAAAATCGCGCCCGCCAACCATGGCCTTGACCAAACCCGTTTCCGCCTCAAGACACATTATGGCAGACTGTGCAATCGGCATTTGTTCAAGAGCCAGTGCCCACAGATCCTTATTTTTTTCTTTGCCCTTGCACCTTACCAAAATAACATCACCCACACGCAATGCCTCACTGGGACGGTTTATTTTGGCCTCGAAATAGGCGACCTCCGGATCGGGTTTTCGGGCCCATTTCATATCCTCGAAGGCGATAACACCCTGGGAATTTCCGATGCGTACCGTCACTTTTTTCTGGCGGTCGTTCACAGCAATAACGACCGCTTCGACGATCATACCATCCTGTAGCGGTTCCTTTTCCAATTTTTCTTGAAGCGTTTGAGAAAAAGACTCAATTTCTTCGGGTGCAAAATGTTTTAAAGGACCCCGGTACCCCTGACGCTTGTCCAGATCAAACAATCCTTTTTGAATCTCGTCCCGGGCGATTTTCTGCATCTCGATGTTTACAGCAGTGTAGACTTGAAGCCCCTGGGTGTATAACATCTTTTCGCCATATTTCTTCTCAACATAGCGCCGCACGTGCTCCGTATAAAAAGGAACCTCTTCGATGTACCAATTCCGTCGGGGTTTAATATCAAGCTGAGTGTTGATGGCTTCCGTTGCTTGAGTATCGGTAATGAAGCGTTCATCAACCATCCGATTCAACACATATATCTGACGCTGCTTGGCTTTTTTTGGATGTCGAAATGGAGAATACTTACTGGGGGCTTGGGGCAATCCTGCCAGCATGGCACATTCCGCAAGATTTAAATCCTTGGCAGACTTACCAAAATAATTCTCGGCAGCGGCCTGCACACCATATGCACCATGGCCTAAGTATATTTGGTTTAAATACAGAAAGAGAATATCAGTTTTAGAAAACGACTTGTCGATGCGATAGGCCAAAATTGCTTCTTTTAATTTACGGGTATAACTGCGCTCAGGCGTTAAAAGAAACGATTTGGTTACCTGCTGGGTAATGGTACTGCCGCCCTGAACAATGGCACCGGCTTCAAGGTTTTTTACAAACGCCCGGACAATGCTAATAAAATCGATCCCCCGGTGTTTGTAAAACCGCGCATC
>JASFFJ010000558.1:0-5540 GCA_050124355.1 Desulfobacterales bacterium
GGTGAATCTGGCCGGTCTTGATCGCATTGGTACGGGCGTTAACATCATTGATGCTGAGGGTTTCGACTTTGTCAAAGTGTCCCCGCCCTTCTTTCCAGTAGTTTGGATTACGTCTCGTGATGGCGGTTACACCCGGTTCCCATTGCTCCAAAATATAAGGCCCGGTACCGATTCCCTTTTCGAACTCTTTGCCCTTGGTGCCAGCCTGGAAAATAGCCAAGTGATAGTCACTCATGATGAACGGAAAGTCAGCCACACCGGCCGATAGCTCGAAGACCACCGTATGTTTTCCGTCTGCTTTGATGCTCTTGACGCTTTCCAGATAAGCTTTGGCAGCAGACTTGGACTCTTCCCCGCGATGGTGGTTGATGGAATAAATGACGTCTTCCGCATCAAAGGTCTTGCCATTGTGGAACTCTACTCCTTTGCGCAGTTTGAAAATCCATTTTTTAGCATCTGGGCTGGACTCCCATTCCTCGGCTAGCTCCGGGTTGGGCTGAAAGTTGTGATCGATTTCCACCAGGTTGTTTCTTAGCTGCCATTCGACGTTAATGTTCCAGCTGGAAGTGTGGGTGGCCGGATCCAGTGTGTCGCTGGTGGATCCTCCGCTGATGGCCTGTATGAAATGGCCCCCTTTTTTCGGCACCGCAGCGTTGGTCGGCCTGGAGAGTAGAACCGGCGATACGGCCGCCGTTAATCCGAGGGCAGCCACCCGGGTCAAAAATTGCCTGCGGTTGATGCGTCCGGCATATAGCATTTTTTCAAGTTCTTTAAATGTTTGCATGTTTTTTCCTCCCTTGTTTTTTTAGTTTTGACGAGTGCGCTCATCATGGAAACCGAGATAAATCTTTATTAATAATGTAACCGTTTACATCGTCAATTGTTAAATGTCAAGACTTTTTTAACAAGTTTAAAATTCTTATAAATTATTGTAAATACAAAATTTATTATGATTTTTTAACATCAATAAAAAATTCTTTAATGTTTGACAATTCTCCTAATAATCATTATTATGTAAACGTTAATACTTACTCAATTGGGATTTTTCTATGAACATGTCACAGCTCGCCAAACTTGCTGGTGTTTCGGTTGCCACTGTTTCCAGGACCTTCAACAAACCTGAAAAGGTTAATTCTAGATTACGGAATCAAATTCTGGAAATCGCTCAGCAAAACAACTACGTATACAATGCCACAGCTGCCGATCTGAAGCGTCGCAAATCAAACACTATCGGTGTTCTGTTTCCAACAACGGTAGGCCCCCTATTTGCCGATACGCTGACAGCTGTCCATGAAGAAAGCCAGAAGCGTAGTATGTCGCTCATTTTCGGGAATACCAAGTATGACAAAGCAGAGGAAAAGCGGCTGATAAAACAGTTTCAGGAAAGAAGGGTTGCCGGAATTATTTTCACCGGATATGGGCTGGGCCAAGAACGATTGATCAATAACCTTATGGATCAAGATATCAGTTGTGTGGTCACTTATGACCTCTTGGACGATTCGAATATCAACTATGTTGGATTCGATAACTTTAAATCCGCCTACGATGCCACAAATTTTCTTATCAGTATGCACCACAGCAGAATCGGATTGATTATCGGTCCTTACAAAAAAATGGGACGACTCCTAAAAAGGTTCAAAGGATATCAACAGGCGCTTAAAGACAATGGGATCGAATTTGATCCAGCGCTTGTGGTTTCGACTGAACCCGAATTTCTTGAGGGTAAACAGGCCATGCTCCAATTATTGGCTCTCCCAGACCCTCCCACTGCGGTTTTCGCTGTTAGCGATCACCTGGCAGTTGGCGCTTTATCGTGTATCAAACAGGCCGGGCTAAACGTGCCGGAAAATATATCACTGGTTGGATTCGATGGTGTGGAATTTACGGCATACTGTGATCCCCCGCTCACTACTGTCAGGGTCCCAGCGTATGAAATGGGGCGTTTGGCGGCAAAGGTTCTCTTGGATGCAATTGATCAGGAAGTCAGGATTCCAGTACAATATTGTTTGGACGCCGATCTAATCGTAAGGAACTCGTGTCTGGAGTTGAAGTAGTCACACGGCCAAACAACATTATACTATATTGCCATTACAGGATATAACGACGGTAATGGGTATTAAAAAATAAACCTTTTTGACATTTTTTTTGATGATAACTTAGGAGTTACCATGAAAATCGGATTTATTGGTCTTGGAAATGTTGGTGCCAAATTGGCCGGAAGCTTGCTGCGCAATAGATTTGATCTTACTATACGAGATTTGGACGAGGAGATAGTCCGGTCATTCGTCGACAAAGGTGCGGCCTATGCGGCTTCACCAAAACAAATGGCGGAGCAAGTTGATCTAGTGATTACCTGTTTGCCTTCACCAGATGTGTGTTCTGAAGTAATGGAAAGTGGTGATGGCGTCATCGCCGGTCTCAGCCAGGGAAAAATCTGGTTGGAGATGAGCACGACCGACGATGCGGAGGTCTGCCGGCTCGCCAAACTTGTTGAAGAAAAAGGTGCCATGGCTATGGACTGCCCGGTATCTGGAGGATGTCATCGCGCCGCCACCGGAAATATTTCTATCTTTGCTGGTGGAAAGCGAGAAGCGTTTGAACGTGTTCTTCCCATATTGACCACCATGGGGCGTCGTATCCTGCATACAGGTCCCATCGGCACTGCATCAGCGTTGAAAGTCTTAACTAATTATTTATGTTCTGTACACCTGGCCGCCCTTGCTGAGGCTTTTACAGTCGCTAAAAAAGCGGGATTAGATATGAACACAACCTATGAAGCTATCCGTATTTCTTCTGGAAACTCCTTTGTTCATGAAACAGAATCCCAGGTGATTTTAAATGGCAGCCGTGATATCAATTTTACCATGGATCTAGTAGTGAAAGATGTCAGTTTATTCGACAAACTGGCCAAATCTAACAACGTTCCGGTCGAGATATCGCCCCTTCTTGTGAAGATATTCAAAGACGGTATGGATCGATATGGTCCACGCGAGTATTCCCCCAATATTATCCGGCGCCTTGAAGAAGCCTGTGGTGTTAAGTGTTTAGGTGACGGCTTTCCAGCAGAAATTGCTGATGATGAGCCTGAACAACAAGGCTGTGAGGTCACACCTCGTTAAAAGAGTCGGTACTGAATCGATAATTAAAGCGTCATCTAAATTAAGTAGGCGGCCGAATGTACTAGTTTCTGGCCTACAGGATGTACTCATATTATCTCTTGAAAGCTAATAAGTTATTCTCCGTAGCCGGATACAACCATCTATATAATGTTTTTCAGTCATGATAATTATACATTCACAATTTAGGGTTGCAAGCAATTGACATCTATAAAGAAAAAAAGCTTGTCCTTGTCGGAAAGGCAAACTGAATACCCTCGTTTTAGATTCCCTGGACAAATCTAAAACGCCCGGAAATTGTGGGTTTCCCCTGGCCAATCAACATTCTGGTGAAAGTGTGGATTTCGTGCCCCGAACAAGTGAACGATATAATTTATCGATTACGCCCCATTTTTATGTTTAATTTATCCCGAGCCAACCTGTAAGCGTTTAACAAAAACTTTTATCAGAAGAGTGAGTCAAATAACCCTGATTGCTGAGAAAAACTCCATGTTGATCGCTTAAAAGGCTTTTGAAAAAGGGGTTTCATTTCCCGCTTTTCTTTATTTTTTTGAGATCATATACGTATGGATTTAATTCGATATCAAACAACTGAAGTTCCGCAAAATTGGCGTCTCAACTTAAGGCGCTGAAACTGGTAGTGTTAAAAGGGGTCCAGCTTTCTCGACTTTGCCGCCTAAAAGTGCAGCCAGTTGATCGAGTAGCAAAAACGAGTATTTGGTGTTCAAATCCGAGTCGTCAATGTAAAACCATGCTCCCCGATATTTAATGACTACCTGCGCGTTGCTCGGTTTCTTGTTTTGAGACCGGATACTTACCAGATCCCCGACGACCAGAGACCAATCAAAGGGTTTTCCAGATTGGTCCTTGGTTGTCATCGCACGGCCCATTGCCAAATCATCTGTTGGAACTTCAACGCCATGGGAAGCAAAGAAGAAGGTCGCTAAGAGCGAGCGCAGGTCAATACCAACCGATTCGGAACGGGGACGATCCCCCCGAGTATCGACAATGAAAGTGTTTTTTTCAATCGCAAGACCCAGTAATTCCTTTAATTTTCGGGTCTCCTTATAGCCTCCAGCCCCTTCGTCAATGACTATCACGGGGACGTCTGTATTTTCTATTTTTTGATAGCCAAGGCGCAGCATCCCCTTTATTTGAAGCTGGCGCATCAGTTTGGCTGCCTGGGTAAACTCCTGATATACCGGCTTATCACCTGGAGTCGGCCCCGAAGCTCGCGGCGCATTGGGAAGACCGTTCATGCGATTGGCCATCAGCCGCAACAGGCGCTCGATGCTCCAACCCGAGTTCGATAGAAGGATAAGCGTGTCCAAATCCGCCGGTGTTAGGACGCTCTTTACAAAGTCTTTTCCGCCAAGAGGGGTGTAGGTGATTGTTGGACGCTCGGTGTATTGTAGGTCGCCCCGGACACTCAAGTTGTTGCGCTGCACATCGCTTCCTCCATACTCGAACAGTGTACCACTGGCGGCAGCATTTTGAGACCAGGTAAAGGAAGTCGAGACGCTACTGACATCAAAAAACAAGGGGCGATCGCCGTAGCGCACGCGAACCAGGTTTAAAATGACTTCTTCATCCTCTGTCTGCTGAAGGACGATGTTGTAATCGTTGCGTCCGGCCTTGACCAGTTCAGGGCCCAATTGGGCGCAGCTGGTGAGCAAAAGCAAAATGCCTATTAGCACAGCAGATTTCGGCAAAAGTTTTAATACCAGAACTCTTAAAACAAAATCTGACAAATTTTTCATTGCTGATCCTCCTGATATGGTTTCAAATATGACCTGCATTTGCTACTTTTTGCTTTCTTTGGTTTATTGATGCCTCAGTTTCCGAAGAAAAGAATTTTGGATTCTTTCGAGTTTCCTTTTAGGTTTTTTTAGCGGAGGTAGGAGGGGAAAGGGCCTCGGTCAACGGCGGAACCACGCTTCGAAGGTGCAGATCGCGCTGGGGGAAAGGGATTTCAATACCGAGTTCCCGAAATTTACGATCGATCTCTTGATTCAGTTCACTGCGAACCACGTTCATGTAATTGATGTCGTCGAGCCAGACCCGCAGCTGAAAGTCCAGCGAGCTATCGCCGAACCCCATGAAAAAAATCGACGGTGCAGGATTGCTGCGTATGCGCGGATTATCCCGGGTGCACTCCTCCAGGGTTTTCAGCACCAGCGGTATATCCGATCCATAGGCTACCCCGAGAGACAGGATCAGGCGCATGTTGCGGTCGGCAAGGGTCCAGTTGGTGACCTGGTTGGTGATGAGGTCGCTGTTGGGCACTACGATGTCGGATTGGTCGAAGGTCTGAATGGTCGTCGCCCTGAGGCCGATGTTTCGAATCGTGGCCCATTGTTCTCCTAACTGGACGATGTCACCGACCTTGACGGGTCGTTCGAAGAGTAGAATCAGCCCGCACAC
>JASFFJ010000559.1:0-5530 GCA_050124355.1 Desulfobacterales bacterium
GAGACAGTTCCGGGTCCGGCGAGCTGAAAGAAACGTAAATCAGCATAGATTTTCTGCTGGCTGAAGCCTTCAGATTTTCCTCTAGATAATCGACCATTTTCTGTTGTTTCAATATTTTTTCGGAAAAAACGGAGTCTCTGTCCTTATCTTTATATCCCGGCAAAAGGGGTTTGATAAACTTTTTAATGTGTTGGATTGCAGCCGACTTACCATCACCATAAAGGGTTTCAACCAAGACCGGATGTTCGATCAGATTCAGCTTATCGATGATCCGACCAATCAATGTTTTACTGCCGATTAATTCGACCTGGGTTTCATAAAATTCTCTGGCCTTCACTTCCGAGCCAAGCACTTCTTCAAATTTGGTTACCTGAGGTGATGCCTGGTTCACCTCAACCACGGCCATGGCCTTGTAAATTTTGGTGGAAGTCAGGGTAAAGATGAGGGTGGAAAGGAAAACAAGTACGAGAAACATAATAATCAGCCACTTCCGGCGGACAATCACATCCAGATAATCATGAAGATTTATCTCTTCTTTTTCCTGCCAAGAGTAAAAAGGCTTTTGAATCTCGGTGGCCGGAAGGTTGTCATTGAAAGATACCGGCAATCTCGCTGGTTTCCGACTTCCACGGTCTATTATGTGATTGCTTGTCATGATGCTACCTCATCAAAGAAATTTATCCGATAGAACCTGTTTCTTTCCAGAATCTAAGATCTCCAGGTGGAAATTATCAAGCCAAAATGAACCTTTGATCTTCGAGTCGAATCGGTGACTCGGCCGACGGCGCACCCGCACCAAAACCGCCCGGCACCCGGCAGGCGGTCGAAATTCGATGGTGTCCTCCCGCCACTTGTGAGTCCCTGTAATCATCGATCCGGACTGAGCGAGGCCCTTTTGATCATAGCCCACAATTTCAATAAACGGGCCTTGATCAGTGGTGATGCCCTGGCTTTTCCAAGCATAGCTCAATCGTAGTCGCTTCAGCGCGGTCACAGGAATGATCTGGTATAGATTCTGAAACGCAATATTCTGTCGACCGGCAAAGGAAATCCGAAGGGCATATTTGCCTTCTTGGGCCCCTCGGTTAACCCGCTCAATGCTCCAGTTGCCATCCTTATCGTCCCAATGACGCCAATCAAAGCCGCGCTGGGTTATTTCGGTTTCAAAGCCAGCATTGGTGATTCCATTAAGACGCCGGTATTCTTGCCAGATGGAAATTGACTCTGAAACACGCTTTTTACTCAGCAGATAATGGGCATATCGCAATCCGAATTCAGGATCAGGTTTTCCGTTTTTGCGAACTTCTTGCCAAACCGCCAAAGTGTTATCAGTCATTCCCCAACGCATCAGCCAGTCTAGATACATAACTAAATTATCAGCATCAAGGACAGTCATGACGGCCGTCACATCGCCTCCGAATTGGATGTGCAGCAACTGCAGGGCATCTTGCGTCAATAACCGACGAGATAACAAAAAGTTCGTGTTGCGATATAAAATATCATCCATGCCCAATTCACGTGCGAGTAAAATTTGCGGCCACTTCCAGCGAGAAACGCCTTCTGTCAGTCCGCTGGCAAACATCAGGATATCACGCGATATTGCGGTATGTCCCATGGTCGCTTCGGCTTCGGCCAGTTTGAGCCAGGCATCCATGAAAAAGGGATCTTGAATGACAGCTTGCCTGAAAAATCCGGCGGCTGCTTCCGGATCGTTTTGAAACCATGCATGTAGACCTTGGGCATACTGTGCACGGGCAAAGGGGCGTAAGCGTTGCGCCTCTTCAATTGAAAAATCATAGGTTCGGTAATGGATGGGCCGCTGCAACCAGTTAAAATAGAGCAGCCAGCCGCCCAAGGCCACAAGAGCGAGCGTTATTAAAAGTTTGAATAAGATGTTACCGGGTTTCTTAGTATACATCGTTTTTTTCATTAATACCCTAGTGGGGATAGTTCACCGCAGAAGCACGAAGGACGCTGAGGGTAAATTTTGAAAATATTATTTTGTATTCAACAACCATATCAAGCCTGTAATCGTAGACTAGGTTAATTCCTCATACAGAAAGGAAAATTCGTCTTTCCTCTGCGTTCTTTGCGTCTTTGCGGTGAACTATTACCAGAACCGCCATTTCGATGCTTTTTTCACATCTATTTTTGGATCCGGCGTCATCATCGGCAGTGGATGGGTATTTCGCAATATTCTTAGCGGATTTTCTATAGCGATGCGCTGCAGGTTTTCGCTTCCCATGAGTTTTTCAATCTTGGCAGCAGCGAGGCGTACGTGGGCAGCATGGCGTTCTTGCGGATTGTGGCTGTCGGTGGCCAAGCAGTGAATGTGGCCGTTGTCTGCCAGATAGCGAGCCATCCGTAAAGCAGCCCGGCCGTGATAACCGAGAAAACTGTCCCAGTTGATCTGCAAATAGACCCCCGACTCAATCAGCCGCTCCACCTGCCGCGGACTGGCCGCCAACTGTTCGCAGCGCTCTGGGTGGGCCAGGAGAATAAAATACCCTTTGGCTAATATGGCAAAAACCACTTGTTCCCAACCCAATGGAAGCTGTTGAAATGGCGTCTCAATCAGCACATAGGATGTTTTTCCAAGCGTAAGCAGTTGACCGTTTTCCAGAAGGTCGGGGATTGAGGGGTCGAAGGAAATTTCCATTCCCGGCAACACATCGAGTTCTAAACCTTTGATATTAATGGCCTGATTCAATTCGGCGAGGTGATTTCGAATTTCTCCAGTCGACAGCATCCAGGTGGTTCCAGGCACCTGATGCGGGGTCGCCACTACCTGACGATAACCGGCTTCCTTAAAAATCCGGACCATTTCCAGGCTTTCATCTAAATTTTTTGGCCCGTCGTCCACCCCGGGCAAAATATGGCAATGCAAATCTATCATTGATTATAATCAGCCACAGACTCACGCAGACAACCGCAGACATCTGCGATATTTTTTTTACAATTATTTACTTCCTATTTGTAATCTGTGCTTGACTGTGTCGGTTAGTGGCTATTTTTTTCATCTTTTGATTTAATTCTGGAGAATCTGCGGACCGCCAGGCACAGCTATATAAAATCGCCATCAAGGTTACAAAATAGACACAATTGGCCGGTATTTGAAGGTTGAAATCGAAAAAGCTGTGAAACGTCAGAGATATCAGGCCACTGAAAGCGCCGACGGCTAGAAAAAACCGCATTGGATCTTTTTGAGGGTTCATGTGCCTGATTCTGTATGCATTTTTCCACATAAATATTAAGAACCCTGTTAGCACTGCTATGAACCCGATCCAGCCGGCCTCGATTAAAAGCTGCAGATAGTCGTTGTGGGCATACTCGAGCCGCTTATCCGCCAGCATAGAAACATTGTAAACCGGAATGACATTATCATAGTTTCTCAAACCGATTCCGAGGGGATGGTCTTTTATTATTGGCAGGCTGTCTCGCCAGTAATCCAAACGCGAATCACCATTGCTTAGTGCAAAAAATCGCTCCGTTATCGGTCCGATTCCGATTGCCATGCTATAAACGACCAACAGCCCAACGATTCCTGCCAGCATCAGCCAGGAGTATCGAGATATGCCTTTGCGACCTGAGCGAGTCAGTAATATAAAGGTCAGTAAGCCTATCAATGCACCGGCAATTCCGGCCCGGGATCGGGAAAATAGCAATGCCAGCAAAAGCACCACGACACCCAATGCCAGCAATGCTTGCCGATTCAACCTCTCGGAGGCTAGAATTTTTTTTAGGCTATATCCCTGTCCCCAGCCGCCTTGGGCCATAGTGAAACCCAAGGCGAGGGGCCATGTCATTTCCATAAAACCGGCAAAATGATTGCGATTGATAAAAGTGCCGCGGGCACTGCCCATATATGCTTGAACATAATCCACCCACAGTACTCCCATTGTGGGCACCAGTGCCTGAATCAGGCCGTAAGCAGCCTCAAGCATGGCGACGCACATCATGACCAAGACAACACGCTTCAAAGTTTTAGCATCGGCGCAGAGACGCCGCACTGTACCGAAAAGCAGACAAAGGCAAATCAAAAACACCCACCATGAAAGCGCAAGTCGAGGAATGTAACTTAACGTCTGCCATGAGGCCGGACGGTTTAGCAAATCTTGGGCGGTCATAAGCGTTTGATACCTGACCGGACTCAAATAGGATAAAACGTTAGTGGGCAGTGGTATACAGAGAAACAGCGTCACAACAAAAAATAGCGCCACCGCTAAATTGATGCTCACACCCGGCACGATTGAGAGTTGGTTACGATCCTGCCAAAGAAAAACTAAAAACGCGACAATCATGCAACTACCGTAAACGGACCACACCCAGGGTTGGACGGCAGCAAATAAAATGGGGACCGTTCCCAGTATAAATAGAATCGTTATTTGGGCAATAGCCATTAGCGTAGAAACCAGATAGATATTTTTTTTTGAGACATCAAACTTATCGCCGAACACCCAGGATTAAACACAATTTAGATACCCCTAAAAGCAAAAATTAAGGTTTCAAGCAAAATAGCCAGATCAAGGAAAAAGGACATGTTATTTTTATAGTACAGGTCATACTCCATATTCTCATGAATCGCTTTTCTACGATCACCGCTCAGTTGCCACAAGCCGGTGATGCCCGGGAGGATTGTCAGTCTTTCCCGATGAAAATCAGTGTATGTTGAGGCAATAAACGGCATTTCCGGTCTCGGTCCGACCAGTGACATTTCTCCTTTTAAAACGTTTATGAGCTGAGGAATTTCATCAAGGCTGGTATTGCGCAAGAACCTTCCGAACTTTGTTACTCGGGCATCTTTGTGATCCAGCGGATTGACTTCGTAGGGTCGGGCATCGCTGACCATGCTCCGAAACTTGTAAATCGTAAATATTTCTCCATCCTTTCCTATCCGATCCTGTTTAAAAAAAACCGGCCCTTTTGAATCCATTTTTATTAGCAAGGCGAAAACGACAAATAATGGCGACAAGATGATCATTAACAACAAACTTGCTAAAAAGTCGATGCTCTGCTTAATTTTAAGATATACTTCCTTTGGGTCTTCATCATTTTCACAAAATATCGGTATGTTGCCTATTTTCTGCATTTTGATTTTATTGAGGAAAATCCGGTAAAAATCGGGTACGAAGGACATTCTAATTTGGTTCTTTTTGAGCGATGCCAAAATATCCAGCAAAGACTCCTCTCCGATACTAGGAATGGCGACAATGACTTCGTCAAAGTTAACCATTTGCCTCAATTTGATTATATCTTGGCCGGTACCCAGAACCGAAACACCTTTTTCACAATTGAAACCACTCGGGTAACAAATTCTGCCTGATTTATCTGGACAGTCATCAATAAATCCAACAGGAACGATTCCTAGCTTTGGTGAATTAACTAACGATCGATATACCGCTATGCCGAGCTCTCCGGCCCCATAAATCAAAACTTTTTTGCCGATAGGCCGGAACAATTCACTGTAACTGAAGATATGGTATAAAATTGTTCTTTCAATAACGAGTGCGAATAGTGAAAGGGCAAAGGC
>JASFFJ010000560.1:0-5527 GCA_050124355.1 Desulfobacterales bacterium
TCATGGATCTGGCAGGTACGGTCGATCCCATTTGGGCCGCGATGATTTCACGATCATCTTTTTTCTTGTTTCTATTGCCGGCGGTTTTATTGAAACGCCCCTGCTTAAAGGTCAAAGCCACCCACCTGCCGGCAGTTTTCGCAATTGGCATCTTAGACGGTTCCGCCGCCTTAGCATACACCATCGCAACGACGAAAGGCTTGCTGAGTCTGGTCTCTGTCATCAGCTCTCTCTATCCAGCTGTTTCAGTGATATTGGCAGCATTAATATTAAATGAACGACTGCGTGGCCTGCAATTTTTCGGTGTCGCATTGGCCATCACGGGTGTTACCCTCATTTCAGCAGCTTAGCTGGAAACGGTAAAAGGTGCCCTTCTTACGTGCCCTTACCCTCCGTCTACAATAAATGACGTGCATTCGGCATTATTCAGACGCATAGGTTTCACCGGAGCATATTCTTCTGAGTCTATAAACGCCCGTGCACTTTTAACGTCGGGAAATTCGATAATTACAATTCTGGTGGGCGTCCATAGCTCAGTTTGCAGAATGTCCATGGCGCCACCCCTAACCAGATAAACGCCGCCGAATTTTTCAACAATAGGCTTGGCAAGCTTTTTATACTCTTCATATACTTTTGGATTGCTGATTTTGGTGTCTACAACAATATACGCACTCAAATTAGAACCTCCTTCTTCTTGGTCACATAAGTTGTGAAAATAAAACTGCTATCGTAGGCTTACCCCTGTCGGTTTGTGAATGTCTATTCTACCTAAACTGATCGGTTCCGGGTTCAGGGTTCACGGTTCAAAGGTTACAACTGTTTGAATCTTATTATTATATCGATCAAGATTCGAGATACCCGACTTTACCCATTGGGTGAAAAGGTCTTAATAACGCAAAAAGGCTAAATCTCCTTGATGGAACCGGCTTGGGAGTTTTTCAACTTGGAACGTTGAACCCTGAACCGCTCAACCTTGGTTATAAATACCGAGTTCGTGTCCCTGAGATCAAGAATCAACCTTTTCAGCACGCCATTCACCTGAAAAATTGTATAATGTGCCCTCGATATCCCTAGCGAGAATACTCCAAGTGCCGAACGCTTGCGTTTTAGATAAAGTCCCGATCATTTTGCCATCTATAGTAGCTGTACCGGCGCTCACATATGCACGTCCCCGAATACCGACATTAAAAATACCATTTTTAACCTTACCCTTGATTTCACCACTCATTCTCCCGCTGCCAAATTCGCCGGAGACGTTTTCTATATCCCCTTTAAAGGTACCCTTAACCAGATAAGCATTTTGCCCTTCCTCAAATTGTGAAAAAAACATCTTAAGCTCAGCGTCTATCATCCCGGTTAATTCCCCAACCCAAATCTCCCAGTCAGTGCCTTGTTCAGTTTGCGTAGAAGTACAGCCAGACAAGAAAAAGAGAGTAAAGGGGAATATGAACAAAACAGCAAGTTTTAGAAATAACACGTTTTTCATGATAAATTTCCTCTAAAAAAGTTTAGCAGATTCTCCACGGCCGCCAGGGTGGCCCGCGAAACACTCTCCGAGGTGAAACCGCCGATATGGGGTGTCACAATTACCCGGTCATCGGACAACAGTGGGGTTGCATCTGGCGGTTCATGGCCGAAGACATCCAGAGCTAAACCGGCAACCCGCCCGTCATGAAGCGCCTTGAGAATGGCGGTATCGTCAATCAGGGAGGCACGGGCCGTGTTGACAACAAAGGCGCCGGGCCTGAGCCGGCTCAACGCCTCACGATTCAGGATGGGTTGGCCATCAGGTTGTTCCGGACAATGGAAGCTGAGAATCTCACTGTTGGCAAGGACCTCCTCAAGCTCAGCAAATCGGAAACCGGGGCCCGGGGAAAAATTACGCTCTGGAAATGGGTCATAGGCCATTACTTCCATTCCAAAGGCCAGCGCCAGTTGGGACACCAGTTGTCCGATTTTACCGCAGCCGATCAGTCCCAGGGCACGTCCCTGCAACTCCAGGCCTTTACGACGCTCCCACTTTTCACGTTTTAGACAGGCATCGCTGAACGGAATCGATCGGATCAGGCCCAATATCACTCCCAGGGTAAGTTCGGCGACCCCGCGGGCATTGGCGCCTACGGCACGTAAGATTTTGATATTCAGCCGTTGGGCTGCCTCCAGGTCAATCGAGTTGATGCCGGTACCGTTGCGACTGATGACTTTCAAATCCGTTGCCGCCTCCAGCACCGCAGCGGTGATCGGCTCTATGCCGGCCAAATAGCCCACACAACCGGGCAGCAGCCGAATCAGTTCATCTTCTTGCGGCATGCTGCCGGGGGTCGAGAACACAACATCAAAGCCTTCCCCGGTCAGTAAATCCAAAGCCGGATCGCCATCTTTCGTCAAAGATCTCGGTGTTACGATGATTTTTTCCATTTTAAAAGCTCTTTCAGATAGGTCTGTCTCTGGCTGGTATCCTGATTTTTAACCGCCATGGCCAATGCTTTACGGGTTCCAACCAAGACAGCGAGTTTTCGGGCTCTTGTCAGACCTGTGTAAATAAGATTTCGAAACAACATTTTAAAGTGCTGGGTGAGTACCGGAATAATTACCGCGCCAAATTCGCTGCCCTGTGACTTGTGGATGGTGATGGCATACGACAGGTCCAGTTCAGAAATGTCTTCGCGTTGATATTCGACGAATCTTTGATCCGGAAAAAACGACACCACGCAGGTCAAGTCCTCATTGTTGATCTCCTCAATCACCCCAATGTCCCCATTGAATACGCCCAGATCATAGTTGTTTCTGCGATGAATGACCCGGTCACCGACCCTGAAGACCCTTTCGCCAATCTGCAGTTGGCGTTTACCTTTCTGCGGCGGATTGGCAGATTCTTGCAGCATCTTGTTCAAGTTGACGGTGCCCAGACTCCCTCTCGTCATGGGAGTGATCACCTGGATTTCAATGCCGCTGCCAAAATATTTCGGTATCCATTCCAAATAGAGCATTTTGACAACGTCAGCTGCTGAAAGGCCGTAATAAAGCGCTGACCACGGGTGCACCTTTTTTAGAACTGCCAGCAATTCATCGATGCTGGTTTGGGCTGTTGCTATTTTTTCGAGGTCGACGTGCTGGAATTTCCTTGGAATTGTCAGTTCGGTTTCATATGGGACGAGGGGTTCATTGACTCGAAATTCATAGAGGTTCGATTCTGGCTCCCCCTGGTGTTCGGAAGCTTTCAGCTCTTGGTATTTTTTGACCCTTGCGATAAAGTTCAGCTGCTCCTGGGTTGCCTCATCCGAATCCAAAAACAGACAATCGGCCCCGTCTTGCCATATTTCTGGCTTTTGAAAAGGAGAGTCAATATAGGGCATCTTTCCGATATTGATTTGATGGGCATAGCCGATAATGAGCGATTCTTGTGCCTGGCGAAAGATTTTTGTTAGCTTGAAACAGGGTATGTTTGCGGCGGTTATCATATCCCGCAGAACGTTTCCGGCGCCAACCGAGGGCAGCTGATCTGCATCACCGATGAAGAGAACCTGACTATGCAGCGGAACCGCTTTTAACAATGATGAGGTCAAGTTGATATCCAGCATGGAGCATTCGTCAACAATCAAAAAATCAACATCAAGAGGATTTTCCTCGTTTTTGTTGAACTTGCCAATTTGCCATTCCAGCAGGCGGTGAATCGTTTTAGACTCTCTGCCGATGACATCTGTCATTCGCTGAGCGGCTCTGCCGGTGGGGGCCGCCAGCAAGACTTTTCGGTTCATGGCTTCAAGCAATTTGACGAGCACCAGCGTCGTTGTTGTTTTACCGCAACCGGGACCACCGGTTAAAATTGAAAACTGATCGCTGACAATACCCCTGACCGCAGCAGCCTGCTCATCGCTTAATAAAATGGCGTTGCTGCGACAGTATAGGTCAATCCAACGATCAACCCGTTGCTTGTCAATCACAGATGGCGTATTCAAACGGCAAATCTTCTTTGCCACATAAAGTTCATCAAAATAAAGCGACTTTGAGTAGTAGCATGGCTCCGAAGCCTTATCTGCAGTTGCTATCTCGCGGACCATTACAAGACCGTCCCGCTCCATTTCGTTCAACAAGCCTGGCAAACGATCACCAAGGTCCTGCTCAATCAGCGCTTTGACCTGACTTCGGATCTGTGATTGTGTCAGGTAGCAGTGGCCAAACTCTCTGCTGGCTGCAAGGACATGTTTTATCGCAGCCATGATCCTCTGCGGGCTGTCCAAAGCAAGACCGATACTTTGCGCCACTTTATCAGCTGTAAAAAATCCGATCCCATAAAAATCATTGGATAACCGGTACGGATCTTCCGTTACGTATTCAATGGCATTATCACCATAGGCTTTGTAAATTCTAACGGCAAAAAGAGTGCTGATTCCATGGGATTGAAGAAAGATCATCACTTCCCGGATGGCACGATGCTCAATCCAGGCATCCCTGATGGTTTCCAGCTTTTTTTGAGCGATTCCCTTTATCTCAGTAAGTCTGCCAATGTCCCCTTCAAATATTTCAAGGGTTTGTTTGCCAAAATGTTGCACGATTTTTTTCGCTGTTTTGGGCCCGACACCCTTTATGAGACCTGATCCTAAATATTTCTCAAGCGCAGCAGTGGTAGCCGGTTTTCTCTCTACCGCCTTTTTTGCGTTGAATTGACGACCAAACTTGGGATGAATGGTCCAGGCGCCACGAAATTCCATGGTGGCACCGGCAAACACTTTGGTTTGGTGAACAATGACGGTTTCTTGCTGGTGGGGGTTATTAAAAGGCAATACACGAAGCACAGACCAGCCGTTGTCCGGATTGTGGTAAGTTACCCGGTCGACGATTCCACGAATTGTTTCGGTGATGGCGCCAGTTTGTGTGCGTGCCGGATTCTGCATAGATAAAGACTATTACCAGAAAAGGTTCCGATATTAAAGCGGGTCAAAACATTCGCTCATAAACACAAGGTTTTTGTAACCGCAAGCGTCGATGCCACAATGCTGCAGAATGAATCTGTTAAGGCAATTGTAGAACGGATCAATCTTTATCCGGATTTCCAAAATGACCTTGGTGCCCGGCTTCCGTTTCAAACCGGGCGGTCCCGTTCGACGTTTACCTTAACGTTGCAACATTGGAGTTTAGATATCGGGATTGGGAAGCATCATATCTCGAATGGTTCCAACCAAAGCGTGATAGCCGTCGATAAATTGACGTAAGGTCCTCACATTCGGACCGTAATTGTCAAATTCAGCGACGGTCATGCCGTTTTCATCATAAGCACGACGAAATTCTGCAAACTTCGTGGACAAGCCGTCAACGATCTGGGGATCTACAGGGGTGTCCATGCGGGGTTTCACCTCGACATCCGAAGCAATAAATCTTCGCTGCCATTCATGGGTGAGTGTCACGACCACATCCCCTCCGATAAATTCAGACCAGTGCATGTGATTGCGGGTCGCAGCCGAAAGCAAGCGCAATCGATAACCCCGCTGTTTGTATATACCATAGGCCTTCTTCATAGCGGCCACAC
>JASFFJ010000561.1:0-5503 GCA_050124355.1 Desulfobacterales bacterium
TTCCACGTAAGTAAACCCGTTGGCAAGGGTGAGTGCCAGCTGAGTGATGGGATTGGCCCCGGCTTCGGCGATGTGGTACCCGGAGATGGATACCGAATAAAAATTGCGGACATCATGATCGATGAAAAATTGCTGAATATCCCCCATCATTTTTAAGGCGAAATCAATCGAAAAGATACAGGTGTTTTGTCCCTGGTCTTCTTTGAGGATGTCGGCCTGGACCGTGCCGCGTACATTAGACAGCACCTCGGCACGGATCTGATCATACTGTTCCCGGTCAGGTGCTTTGCCATTTTCAGACCTGAATTTTTCGATCTGCTGATCGATGGCGGCATTCAGGAACATGGCCAGAATAATGGGTGCCGGTCCGTTGATGGTCATTGAAACCGAGGTATGGGGGGCACACAACTCAAAGCCGTCAAAAAGCACTTTCATGTCATCTATGGTGCAGATACTGACACCTGAGGTGCCTACTTTACCGTAAATGTCGGGCCGAATGTCTGGATCATAGCCGTATAGCGTCACCGAATCGAAGGCAGTGGAAAGCCGCTTGGCATCGGAATCGGCGGACAGCAATTTAAACCTGCGGTTGGTGCGGGCTGGATCGCCTTCGCCGGCAAACATGCGGGTGGGATCTTCATCCACCCGTTTTAAGGGAAACACGCCGGCGGTAAAGGGAAAACGACCGGGCACATTTTCCATACGCATCCAACGGTAAAGCTCTCCCGGATCCTGGAAGCGGGGCAGGGCAATTTTGGGGATGCGGGAGTGCGCCAGGGATTCGACATGCAGCGGCACTCTGAGTTTCTGCTGGCGAACCTGATATACCAGTTCATCCCGGGCGTAGGTTGTCTTTATATCCTCCCACTCATCTAACCTTCGCAACGTATCGGCGTCTAAAGCGTCTTTGGCCTTTTGAATTTCGTCCTTCAGCCGTGAAAGTACTTCGGTCAACTCACCGTCGAGGTTGTCAGCCTTCAATTTTTCGCCAGTTTCCTGCAAGTGCCAGAATGACCTCAGAGCTTGGGATTGTTCATCGGTGTTTTGATGATAATGTCGGATGGTATCGGCTATTTCGCTGAGATAGCGGGTGCGTTCGGGGGGAATGATAATGGTCTTGGACGAGGATATTTTGGTCTGCGGTCTGGGAATCCGGGGCTCAAATTTAATACCGGTTTTTGAATGGATGGCATCGATGATGGCATGATATAGGGCGGTGACCCCATCATCATTGAATTTGGAGGCGATGGTGCCAAAAACGGGCATATCCAGCGGCTCCCGATCAAATGCTTTGCGGTTGCGCTGCACCTGCTTGCGAACATCCCGGACGGCATCTTCTCCACCGCGTTTTTCAAATTTGTTGACAACCACCAAGTCGGCGAAGTCAAGCATATCAATTTTTTCAAGCTGGGAGGCGGCACCGAACTCACTGGTCATCACATAAATGGAGATGTCGACCAGATCGGCAATGCTCGAATCCCCTTGCCCGATGCCGGCGGTTTCGGCAATAATCAGATCGAAACCGGCCGCTTTTAGGGCCGTAACGGCGTCGACCAGGACCTCCGGGATTTCCGTTTGGGATTTTCGAGTGGCCAGGGATCGCAAATAACAGCGCGGGTTGCCGATGGCATTCATTCGGATGCGGTCGCCCAAAAGTGCTCCCCCGGTTTTGCGTCGGGAAGGATCACAGCTGATGACGGCCACGTGAATATTTTTGAGATCATGCAGGATGCGTAAGATGACTTCATCGGTTACTGATGATTTTCCGGCACCTCCGGTGCCGGTAATTCCAATAACCGGCGTTTTGCGATCTCCGATTTTTTTTGCCAGTTTGGTACGCAGGTCCGCAAGATGTCCATCTTCACTGGCCTTGGCTTGCTCGGCAGCCGTGATCAGTTTGGCCACAGCCAATTTACTTTGCGGTGACAAATCCTCAAAAGGAATTTCTCCGTCTTTGAGAGTTGAAAAATCCATGCACCGAACCATATGATTGATCATGCCTTGAAGACCCAGTTCGGCACCATCTTCAGGTGAATAAATTTTGGTGACACCATATGCTTCGAGGACCTTGATCTCTTCGGGGACAATAACACCGCCGCCGCCACCGAAAATCTTGATGTGGTTTGCGTCTCTCTCCCTTAGAAGATCCACCAGGTACTTGAAAAATTCGATGTGACCGCCCTGATAACTCGATACCGCGATTCCCTGGACATCCTCTTCAATGGCAGCATCTGCAATTTCCCGGACGGAGCGGTTATGCCCCATGTGAATAACTTCAGCGCCGGTGTCCTGGAGGATGCGGCGCATAATATTTATGGCAGCATCATGACCATCAAAGAGGGATGTGGCTGTCACTACCCGGATGTGATTGGCGGGTTTATATATTTCAGCTTCAACGCTCACGTTGCCTCCTTTGGCAGGATCTTTCGAAGGACGATTGACGAAGGACGAATTGTGAAAGTCGCTCGCGACGCGTGTCGCTCGATCGTTTTACAATTTCAAATAGGCAGTATTCCTTAGTTCGACATTCGTCAATCGTATTTCTTCGTTTCTAGGTGCACATTTTCAGAATAAATTCGGTCTGACGGTTGATATATTCTTCGAGACTGTAGTGACGAGCCAGATACCAGCGTCTGAAAATCCACATATGGCCCAATACTACAATATTGTGAGCCGCCAAACCAATGCTCGGTTCTTTGATACCCGGCAATTCTCCTGAAGACGCTAAACGGGCCAAAACCTCCACAAATAGACCGGTGATTTGCAGCTCGTTTTCGAGGACCCTTTTCTGCCATTGGGCCGGCAATGACCGGGTTTCCTGGTATATCAGCAAAATGAAGTCACTCATCCGGTGGCAGACTTCGAAATATTTCCGGATGACGCCTGCCAGGGCTGCGCGGCCGACGGTTGCCCCGGACATTGCCTCGCTGACCCCGCGAGCCACTTCCGCATGTATCGATTCGCATACCAAATAAAGGATATCTTCTTTTGAAGCGAAATATTCATAGAGGGAACCGATGGAAAAACCGGATGCCCGGGCAATTTGCCGGGTGGTGGTTTTATGGAAACCCTTCTCGATGAAAAGTTGAACGGCGGCATCGGCGATCTGGCGACGTCTTCGTTTCACCAGATCGGGATCCTTGACTTGAGTAGGGATGTCTTTTGATCTGATCAGCTCTTGCATCGCAACCTGTATACTGGTGTGATAAAGATTTACGCCCACCTATAATTTGCCAGGTTATGAACGAGCGCTCGGTCATCATATTTACCATGCTTCTTTTTTTCTTGTCAATCTTTTTCAAGGTGTTGACAAAAGGATCATGTTACAGTAAAAAAGAAATTATGAGCGAGCGCTCGCTCATAATTGTAATAATGCATTTTGTTATTTATAGTTTAATCTAAAACCTTTTGTAAAAACCGCTCATTTGCCCAGAGAATAGCAAATTTTAGATCAGGCTGACGACGAAGCTGAAGCTTTTATTGTAAATATGCATCCCCAATGCAGCCCAGGGATGAAAATAGAACTTTGAACCCCTTAACAACTACTTTTTTTCCAATACCCGGGAGGGAGCTATGGATGATAATATTTTGTTGGCAAGAGAAGATAGCGGGATTCTAACCTTGACCCTAAATCGGTCTGACGTTATGAATTCTTTGAATTTTTCTCTCTTGCACGCCCTGCGGGATCAGATCGAAGCGGTGCGATTTAGAAGCGATATAAGGGTCGTTATCATCACCGGCAGCGGTGAAAAAGCCTTTTGTGCCGGTGCCGATCTGAAAGAGCGTGCCACTCTCCAGCCGGAACAGGTCAAAGAATATATTTTTACCATCCGTAACCTTTTCACCGCTATTGAGCAGTTAAATAAGCCGGTCATCGCCGCGGTGAATGGAATCGCTTTGGGCGGCGGCACAGAATTGGCTCTGGCAAGCGATATTCGGATCGCCGCCAGTAATGCAAGCATGGGACTCACCGAAACGCGGCTGGCGATCATACCCGGCGCGGGCGGCACCCAGCGCCTGCCGCGTTTGGTAGGTAAGGGAAAGGCAAAAGAGCTGATTTTCACCGGACAACGGATTGATGCTCAAGAGGCCTTCAAAATAGGGCTTGTAAACAAAATTTGCGAGCAAAAAGATCTGTTGGACGAATGCCAAAAAATGGCGGATATGATTTGTGAAACCGGACCGATTGCCATCGAGCAGGCCAAATACGCGATCAACTACGGTATGGAAACGGACATTCACACGGGTCTTGCCATCGAGTCGAATGCTTATTGGGTGTGCATACCCACTGAAGACCGCCTGGAAGGACTGGCGGCGTTTAAGGAAAAAAGAAAACCGGTGTATAAGGGGTGTTAACCGGTTGAACCCGTTGGCCTGTTTTATCCGACGAATAGGTCCTATTGGACTTATCAGTCCTATATCCGGCTCAACCGACCCAACCCGAAAAATATCTAGAAGGAGGTTTTATCAGAACTATGACTGAATACGATTATTGGAAGATTTTTCCACGAATGCCTAAAAAGGTCACCCTGGGTGACATCACCGTCCGGGACGGGTTCCAGCATTTGGAAAAATTCATTTCTACCCGGGCAAAAATATTCTACGCCGAGGAAATGATATTTGCCGGGTGCCGGAATATAGAGGTGACCAACTTGGGCAACCCTTACCTCATGCCGCAGTTCAGTGACGCTGAAGAAGTATTGGCGCACCTGCGCAGCGACCGTTTCAAAACCCGCTGTCAAAAGCGGGGCGTTAATCCGGACGACATAACCATCACAGCCGTGACCATCCGAGAGCCGTCCGTGGACCGGGCCATTGAGCTGGCTCAAAAGGGTGTCGGGCCGGACCGATGCCTGATGATGGTCTCAACCGAGGAAGAGCATCACTTCGCCAACTCCGGCCTCACCCTGCCGGCATACTGGAAAGAGTGTGAAAGGGCTATCCGCAAATGCCGGGATGCCGGCCTGAAGATGTGCGGCACCGTGAGCACCATCTGGGGCAGTCCCATCGCAGGCGCTACCGAACTCAAAGATGCAGTGGAGTTCACCAAGCGCTGGCTGGAGATCGGCGCCACGGATATCGAACATGCCGACCACGACGGCAGCGCGTCGGCACCGGAGGTCTTCCGGTATTTTTCCATGATTCTGGATGAAATTCCGGACACATCCGTCCATATCGCGCATTTTCACGAAACCAAGCGAGTGGCGTCGGCTTCGATATTGGCGGCACTCCACGCGGGCATCTGCCACTTCGAAGGAACTTTGGGCGGCATGGGCGGACAGCCGGCCAATTTCCTGGACGACTGCCCTGTGCCGGGAACCGGCGAATACTACTATGAAGATCCCCGTTACGTGGGATTGACCTGTTTCGAGGACATGCTGGTGCAGCTCGACGAAATGGGCATCGAACACGGTTACAATGTGGACCGTGTGCTATGGCTGGGACGCCAGCTGGAACGAACCGTCGGACAGCGCCTGAGAAGCGAGGCGGTGATCAACGGGCG
>JASFFJ010000562.1:0-5492 GCA_050124355.1 Desulfobacterales bacterium
TTTCAGCTTTAAAGCTGGATCAGGGATGACGACGGAAAGCTCTTCGATAGTTCGCCGATAGTTTTTCGGCGGCAATTTTAAGGTTACGGTTGTGTCCATCTCTGATCAATTTATTTCGTCCCCGCTCCTACATGGGGAGACAAGCCTGAGGGTAGGTTTATTTTCCTCTTTCTTAAATTAATATCGGACAGGCCGGAAATGAACATTGAAGGGCAGCTATAGCAAGCACGGAGAAAATTTGATGTCGTAATTGCAGGTATCGGGTGTCAGGTTTCAGAATTTAGTACTTAGGATGCTCTGATAAAACGAAATTAGTTTAGACAGGATTTACAGGGATATCAGGATAATTTTTTATAGTGTAGACATATCCTAACTTTCCTGTTGACCTGTCAGAAAAATATAATTTCATTTCGCTTCGTTTCTTTTACGATCAGCCTTGCTGGTTATTTGGCCAGAGGCCGTGCATCTATGAAACGTCTTCAGACGAATGCATTATTTTCTTCGAACTGGCAAATTTAGCGCTGTCGATGGTCTGACACTTGACATCCGACACCTTGCATTTCTTACAACATATTGTCAGGCAAGACCTATGGTGCTGTAAGACCGGTTGGATTAGAAACAGACAGTCTTTAAAACCCGACCTTTCTTCTAATTTTCATTCATGGCCGCGATTAGAGCTCCCTTTGCCGTGGCATTGAGCGGATCGTCCGCAATGCGGATTTTGCTGAAATCCAGAGGAATCTCTTCGGTTTTCAAGAAATGCTCAAATCGTTCTTTGAAACCACGTACTTTGGCCGTGCCGCCACTTAAGACGATTGGTACCGGGCGGTCTATTTTCAACGCAGTGGAAGTCTGAGAAATGCTTTCCTTGAGGGCTTTTACCAGGCTCGAAATCAGGTCATCATAGTATATATGCAGCGCATCCTCGATATCACTGTTAGGTTTTTTTTGGAGATCAAAACCGTTTTCCTTGATACTTCGCACGCGCGTATTGATGGTGCCGGTGACAGAGGCCGTCGCGTCGTCGATATAATCGCCTCCCTTGTTGATACTGAAAGAGACAAGCGGTACGGACAGGTAAGCTAGACAAACATTGCACATGCCGCCGCCGGCGCTGATGCCCAGACCGGTGAAACTTTCATCTTCAAGCTCGGAAAAAATAACTGCCAATCCCTCGTTAATACTTTTGCTGGTATAACCTTTTTCAGTTAGATGGCGTGCCAGGACGGTTTCATGGTAGATGATATCCGTCTCGGAACCCTTGGGCGGGTCGGGTATCGAAAAACTTATTTTAGAATTAGAATCTCCGGTGGAGTCAACCAATTCATTCAAAATTTTTTTAATAATTTCAACAGAATATGATTCTTTTGGATTTAACAGACCCTGGCGCATGGGACGCCGGGTTTCCGTATTCAGCATATTGGCAAAGATTTCAGCTCCATCGCCAAATACAATCAAAGAATTGTCGATTTTATGATATTTTATCTTATTCTGATTTAATATTTTCTCCGTGAATTTGGAATAATCCACCGAGATAAAGGCATTGCGTTGAGAGTCGAATTCAATGCTCCCATTCTTTTTCTCTGAGAAAACAATTTTTGAGGTTCCGATGTCGACACCCACTACTCTTCCGTTTGAGGTTTCATGCTGTTTCGGCGCTTGATTGGATGCGGCTTCGATTTCGGCCTCGCGATTTTTTTCGCCCTTGTTTTTGCTTTGCGTCATTTTTATGTCTCCTATCTCCTTGTTATCCCCGTGCTGGGTATGTTCATGGCATCGGTGATGATAGAAGCAAGGATTATGCCGAGTTAAGGATAAGTAAAAAATTTGATTTAATTATAGCAGTTTACAACATTGCAGCGTCGATCAAATCAACCACGGCGACAAAATTATGACGGATTTTAAATCAAGGTCGGATTGTTTGTCATTCGGATTTCGAGAATGCTATAACAATATGAAATATATAGTAAATTAAGGAATGATGCTGACTTGCAGCGGTTTTGAAATAAATTGCCCCTGTGCAGGTGACAACGGTAATACGATATTTCATAACCGAAAATAAGTTTACTCAGTCAACAACGTCCCCTAATTACTAATTACCTAATTACCATTTATTAATTAAGAAGGCATATAGACCGATTCGACGCTATCCGGTCAACGGTCTGGTAGACTGGTTTTGATTAACTCGCCAATTACCCGGATGGCGGCTTCCATATCCGATTCGCCGGCCTGGGAGTAGGACAAACGAAATGTGTTTTGGCCGCTGCCGTCTACAAAAAATGGTTGGCCGGTGACAAAGGCCACATTCTTGTCGACTGCCCGCTGGAATAGGTCATCGGCATCCATGTATTTTGGAAGTTTTACGAAAATGAAAAAGCCCCCCTGGGGTCGATTCCAGGTCGCCTCCTGGGGGAAATGCCGATCCATCTGCGCGAGCATAAAATCTCGCTTGGCACGGTAAAATTTGATATTCTCCTGAATCTGCTTATCCAAAAGCCCCAATCGGATAAACTCCAGTAGAATATACTGGGCCGGCGTGTTGGTGGCTGCATCGGAAAACTGCTTGGCTACTACCATTTGGCGTATCGCGCCAGGTTCACCAAAAGCCCAACCCAATCGAACACCGGGGACGAAGGTTTTGGACAACGAGCGCAGGTGTATCACCCGTCCTGTGCGATCCATAGATTTGAGCGAGGGCAGGTGCTTGCCTTCGAAACGCAAATCGACATATGGGTCATCCTCAAAGATGACCAGATCGTGGGTTTCAGCCATGTCCATAATCTGCCGGCGTCTTTCAAGGCTGAGGGTAACTCCGGTCGGATTCTGGAAATTAGGAATCACGTAAATGCCCTTGACACGCTTGCCGGCGGTATTCAGACGTTTGATTTCCTGACGAAGACGATTTGGGTTCAAACCATCGCTGTCAACCGGAACCCCCACAACGTTTCCACCCCGGGATTGTATCGCCCCGGGTCCGCCAAAATAAGTAGGAAGTCCGACGATAACCACATCTTCCCGGTTGATAAAAACCTGAGCAGCCAGATACATACCCTGGGCAGATCCATGGGTGATGATCAAATTATCTGGTGCGGCATCGATCAGCCCTTCGATTTTCATCCGTTCAGCCAGCACCTTTCTTAGATCTTCCAGGCCTTCGGTTGAGCCATATTGGAGCAGCTGATCTGCCTGTTTGGTCAGCAGATCTTCTAATATTCGACGGATCGCCTTGACCGGAAACTTTGCCGGATCCGGCCAACCGCCGGCCAGAGATCGTATTTGGGGTTGGGCAACCAGGGCGCAGATATCGCGAATGGCAGACGGTTGAGCATTTAGGGTTTCGCGACTGTATAGATGCGTCAGAGGATTTTTAGGCATTTTAGATCACTTTTTTATGTAAATTTCAGGCACAAGCCACGCCAATGCCGGCCTTTACCAGTACATCGGCTGTGCGGTTGACGGCATCGTGATTATCCAGGTAGTTTAGCTCATTTTCACAGTTAAAACTACCATATTTAAAGATTCGTTCAAAATTCCAAGTTGTTGGGTGTCCTTGGAAAAGGAATAACATCCCGAATGTTGATGATGCCGGTGACCAGCATCAGCAGCCGCTCAAAACCCAGTCCAAATCCGCTGTGAGGCACACTGCCATACATGCGGGATTCCAGGTACCACCAATAGGGCGCTTTTTCCATGCCGCTTTCATCTATCCGTTCCTGCAGCACATCCAGACGTTCTTCACGCTGACTTCCGCCGATAATTTCCCCGATGTTGGGTACCAAAATATCCATGGCAGCAACGGTTTCATTATCGTCATTTAAACGCATGTAAAACGGTTTTATGGTTTTGGGATAATCAAAGACGATCACCGGTTTTTTGAAATTTTGTTCGGTCAGATATCGCTCGTGCTCCGTCTGTAAATCTTTGCCGAATTCGATTTCATACTCAAATTTGTGACCGGATTTTTGCAAAATTCCCACCGCGTCCCGGTATGGCAGCCGAACATAATCAGATTTGGCGGTATTCTCTAAAGTAGACATTAACTTTTTATCCACCCATTTTGCAAAAAGCTCGAGATCCTCGGCACACTCGTCCATGACGTAGGATGTCAGGAATTTGATAAGCTCTTCTCCGAGATCCATGTTGCCTTCCAAATCGCAGAAGGCCATTTCAGGTTCGATCATCCAGAATTCAGCCGCATGCCGGCGGGTGTTAGAATTTTCAGCCCTAAAGGTCGGACCAAAGGTGTAGACATCTCCCAGTGCCAGACAAAACATCTCAGCCGAAAGCTGTCCGGAAACGGTCAGATTGGCCTCTTTGCCGAAAAAATCTTTCATATAGTCTGTCTTTCCATCTTTTGTCGGCAGGTTTTCCAGATCCAGGGCCGTTACTTTGAATAACTCACCGGCTCCTTCGCAATCAGATCCGGTTAGAATGGGTGTATGGATATAACGAAAGTTTTTGTCTTTGAAAAATTTATGGACGGCATAGGACATTTCAGACCGTATGCGAAAGGCGGCCCCGTATTTGTTCGTTCTGGGCCTCAAATGGGCGATGGTTCTTAAAAACTCGTCGCTATGGCGCTTTTTCTGCAACGCATAAGTTTCCGGTGCCAGACTGACAATTTCAACATGATCTGCTGAAATCTCCCATTTTTGACCGGCGCCTTTGGATTTGATCAGCTTTCCACGGGCCACTATGGCGGAACCGGTGGTTAATTTTTTTATGTTGTCGTAATTCGACAACGATTCATCGGCGATTAGCTGTAAGTTTTTCAGGCAGGAACCGTCGTTAATTTCAAGAAATGAAAACGTCTTTGAGGCCCGCACAGTTCTGATCCAGCCTTTTATCAGGACCTCATCCATGGGCGTTTCAGACTTTAACAACGTGATAATTTTTTCTCGATTCATGGATTCCTCTCCTTAATTTGTCTGTTAATCTATTGAAGTCTATCAAGAAAAATTGGCTCCTAAACGAGCTAATCAGAAAAGATGGGGCAAAAACATGGAGCTAGAAGAATGGATGAAATCCTACGTGCAGAAATTTGAAATCGGGTCGGCTTATTGCACCACCTGCATTAACATGACCCCAACGGTCAAAGCGATCATGACCCCTAGCATCATTACCTTGGATGCCTTCTGGGTGAGTCGAATCACAGCGGCGGTGATTGAGATTATGGCCATTGCGGCAATCAAGGATGCCGGGGCCATTACCCAGGGAATGTCCTGCGCCAATATTAGCAGAGACTGCATCTGGAATACCTTTTTAGGTTTGGTTTTACTGTTTTTTTTTCAATTCTATACATAGCTCACATATTAAATGTCAATAAAAAAAATCTAAAAAATGCTATTCATAAGTAGCAATTTGATTTCAAATAGTTGAAAAGATAAGATTTCAATTAAATTCTGCAAAGATCCAGAATACAGAAATATCGGCGTTTTGCGAAACAATGAAAATTAGGCTTTACAAAATTAACCTTAGCTGATAATAACCCG
>JASFFJ010000563.1:0-5473 GCA_050124355.1 Desulfobacterales bacterium
GGTAACTTTAATCCAAGCGGCTGTGTGGCGTATCAGAATTCCGACTCGAGAAATAGAAAACCCCATTCCTTTTCAAGAATGAGGTTTCTCTCTACTCCAAAGCATCCTTTGGCCTCCTGAGAGTTTTAATTAGACAATTTCTTTGGTCAATTTAAACTCTTTTCTATAAAACAAGTGCCCTACACAACAATATTAGGTCCGATGTCAAGAAAATAATTATAAAAACGGTAACTCCTAAAGTACTCTCAAAGAAAACAGGGGCTTTCAGCAACCGTCACCTTTTAATCTTCTTACCCTATATGCTGCAAATTCGGTTATCTTATTGTAATTTAATGAATTATTAGCTATAGGGGGTGCAATTAATCTACATATCGGAGGTGAACTGGTTTTATGAGAAAAGAAGTGCTATTAATATTCAGTAGATCCTAAAAAAGAAACTACCAAACATTCCTCTATTAGTTGAAAGAAAGGATTATACCTGATCCGAACAAGATCATCCGCAATCAAAAGTACATTTTTCTCCCCTTTTGCATTGAATACCCCCAACTTTAAATTGCGGCCATAAAACTGATCATCCGGAGATATCGGAATACAAACATGAGAAAGAGCAAAAACATTCTCTGGCCATTCAAGTTCCTCCAAACTGGCAAATTCCTTCTCGGCCGGCGAATCACTCTGAGGTAACTTAGAAACCAACTTTATAGCGACACTTGTTTCATATCCATCATCTTTCGCCTTTGGTTTGTTGGAGATTAACCAAACTTTTGCAGCCATATTTTTGATTTTTTCTGAATGAATAAGGCTATCCTTTTCAACATCATAGTTTAAAAATTCTTTAAACAGGCGATTTATATCGAAAAGAAAGAGTTCGCTTTCCTTGGAGGCGATTTTCTCATACATATCCACCAACATTTCAGTTTTGACTGTTGCGTCAACGCTAGACTGAAACGCATAAATTGGATGCAGCTTTTCTTTGATGCTCTCATTTCGTGCAATGTTATCAATTAACTTTTGATTTGCCTTTGTAAGATCATATATCTGGTCACCAGCATTCTTAGCAAAGGAAATATACTTGAAAGGATCATATTCAGGTCCGATTTCCAGCCATTTGTAATTTTTAAACCATGGCATCCAACTGATAATTTGGTGCCAGTCCAGTATCTCTGCAAATGGGTTTACGCCTATCGCGGGCGATAGCAGTAAAAGTTTATCCGGAACCCGGTGTTTTTCGGTAGAGAAGTCCCTTAGTTTTTCAGAGGAAGTTTCCAAAAAATATCTCAATGTAAGCGCCCCACCAGTTGAAAAACCGCCCACATAAAACTTGGTGTCCCTTCGATTTTCGATTTTTTCCAAAACCATCCTTGCACCAAACTTGACGGCAGAATACCAGTCCTCCCAAGTTACGTTCAACAATCCACCCGGAACGGTTCCATGTCCGGGCAGACGAAGCCCGATGACATAAAAGCCATTCTTAACAAATATTTCTCCTATTGCTTTCAGATGATACGGAGAATCCGTTAAACCATGAACAAGCAAAACGCCGCCTTTTATTTCTTCTTCATCGGGCAAACACTCAAATGATGCATTTAAATTATCGCCTTTCACGTAAGGTGAACTCTTATTGTTGCGCGCATATCGATTGTAGGAAGCCGTCTCCTCAATTGTGACGACATTTTGTTTGGTTGCAAGAAACTGTTTCTCGGCTGCCAAATACTCGGAAAAATCAGTGTAGCTGGCTTGGGTTATATTATCTTCCACATCAGGGATTTCATGCCATGGCTTTAAATCAGACATTTTCCCGCCGGAGATACATCCGTAATTCAGAACGGCAAAAAAAATAATTATTACAGAAAACGCGCCATATCCAACAATTTTAAAAATAACGGTCATGAGAAACCCCCTCTCTCCAAAAAACTGTAGAGTTGGAAAAAACCACTGGCTTCGGCTCACCAAGGCTTTAGATAAAGCATAGGAATTCAATGTGGCTTCTGCACTTAACTCAATCTGAATATGCCATAGTGATCTAAAACGTCGGTATCCTCAATCTTGCCAGATCTATTTACTTTTCCAATCTACCGACGATGTTGTAGGGCTTATCTGGGTAAAACCCTCCCTCTTCGTCCTGGAAACCTTTTACATAGGGTTCCACCGGTTCAACAGCCGTTACATCCGATATAAATCTTAGACCGCTAAGCTCGGCCCAGCCAGGAGTGATGCCCTCTAATGGAGGTTCAGCGAATGGTTTACCCTCGATTTCAGAAGTTGGAATAAAACTGTTCTCATTTTCAAGATTTCCTTTAATGAATAGACCCATGGGGCGTACTGCCTCACTTTGTTGATGAAAAGTCAGGTCATGGAGTTCTACCCATCCAGGTGTTAAATTTGCCATCATAATTACCTCCCTCAATTAAGCATTTAAATTATTCAACTGATATTCGTAGCTTCCTAAAAACGCGGATATCGATAAATGGTAAAGAACCTTTATAAAATTCAGCCAAGGTTGATATAAGATAAACCAATGTTTTAAAGTTTCCTCTTTTCATACCTTCGGGTGACTAACTGGGCAAATCAGCCGACGCTAAAAGCGGTCGGCTGTGTTTGACTTGATGGACTATAGAGAAAAGTTATTACTATTTTGTTACCTTAATGGTGTAAGAACCTGTTCCGTTTTCACTGTTGTAATGTTGGACCCTTACATAATATACCCCCGGCGCAAGGTCCGCCACAATTTTCGCGTTCCACCCAGGGCCGCTATCGTCATCACGTTCTATGAGTCTATCCTCACTGTCTGGGCCGTAAAGAGCCATCACAACATCTGTTCGACCTCCTGTCTCGATCGTGTATTCTCCGTCCTCTGCTACCACGAATTTATAGTTGTCTTTTTCCCCCGGGTGGGCAATAGTGGCCTCTGTGGGGCTCAATCCGATAACTGGTAGTTCGATATAATCATCAGGAGGTGGAGCAAGCCTCACCTCGAAAGCTCGCTGGGCTCGGAATTCATCAGAGACAGGCCCGTACTCGCTATATTGAGGCTTCTGGTCGGACCTTATCAATTCGCAAATTCTACTGTGGAGATCTTTGAAGTTCCCCCTGAAAGAACCACTCTCCCATGCCTCACACAAAGCGATGGTAAAGGCGCCACCGTGGTGATACCCAGCCGAACCAAAACCGTCACGACATCCACCTATATGAATGAGTTGTGCATCGATGCTGAGTTCCCTCGTTGAGCGCCTTGCCAAGGGCCTAAATATAGCCTGCTCATTAACTGGTGCTGTCATTCTCAGCCTGTAATTTGTTCCAGAATTACAGCTGTCACTTATCATGACAAGACGGACTCCAGCCTTAAACCGACTTAGAGCTTCGTGAATCTTGTCATCAATTACTTCCCTGTCATAGGCAATAAGTGTTTCATCCTTTCCGTCAAGCTCGTCACCGGTTCTATCCGGTTGCTGTCCACCGTGACCCGAATAATAAAAAACAAAGACATCCCCTCCTTCTGTAATATCAGCGGCTCTATACAGCGCAGAAAGAATACGGTCTCTTGTTGCTTCGGCAGTTTTCAGTGTTTTTATTTGGTAGTTTAAGGGGTCAAGTATTATCTCCATATTGTCTACATCGAGTTCACACCCCCAACATCCAGCTGTGCCGTCCCAACCGTTGTAAGCTGTCGGGTCCACACTTTTCAAGCCCACTAATAACGCTGATCCTTTAGCCATGATTTTCCTCCTTTCTAGCAATTTAAGGTGTTTGACTTCCTATTGTCTATCCTTTGTTGTTAAGCTAAGCTGGATTTTTCCTCAGTGATCATCGATTCATGTAAATAAATTTATAGCAGAGATAATGCCAACATGTATCTATTTATAAATTATTGAAGAAAATTAGAGGTAACTAACTGATAATTTGTTTAATCTCTCATAAGACAATTTTGCGGGTTGGATGAAAGGATGCAAAAAAGACCATTATTGTTGTAAAGTTCATTTACAGATTCAGGAATTTTGTATCAATTTAAATTACATAAAAAGACAGCTTCCGACAAAAAAAATTGTTGGGAATTGGTTATTGCTAATCGCCTGTATTTCTATTTAAGAAATACCCTCTCACGTTCATCGAACGCCGGATCGATAACGTTCGTGCAGAACATTCATAGCTTCTTGATAGGGTCATCAGCGTCAGGCTTGTCAAATCGACATTGAGTTGAAAACATTTTTTTCACGAACCTCCAAGTACTGTATATAATCATAAGTTTCCTACCTCTTTACACCATTTGTAACTGGTCAAGTGGAAAAAGAAGCAAGCCACTTCTGCGTTTCTTCGTGATTTGCAAGTGCGTTCAACGCCGTCTCCACGCGCTTTCGTGACTCGACGCCGTCGAGCTCTGCTTCGATGACATGGTATAGGCGACGCAAAAGCTCCGGTGGGCTTAAATCCACGGAAATCTGCTCAAATGCCGCCTCGGCGATACTTGATAACAACTTTTTCCAGGTTCTCTTGTTCTCTATTTTGCCACTCGATCCGATCAAATTAAGCGCCTCCTTGGTGGCCCCCTCTGTTTGATCGCCGTAGATACCATCTATAATTACCGGGATATCAAAGACATGCGTGAGCGCAGCTTGCAGAAAAAATGTTCTTGACTGCGAAAAGCTATAAAAAGCAACCTCCGTGCCGTCGTCTATATGCCAATGATCCCGGTGGGCGGCGTTATACAGGTAGTTTAAAACAGTACCAAAGTGCTTTCGCAAGACGGCTTCAACTCCGAGATAAAACACCGGATCGGAGGGATAATCGAGTGTAACAAAATCCCGCTCCGCCCAAAAAATGGCGTCAATATCGATAGCACGGCCAAGGCCGTGATACCCAGGCTTGTCAACCCATGTGCCGGCGGATGTTACGACCTCGGCCGGCCCGAGCGGGCATATTGCCCATAATTCTTCAAAACATATTGTGAGTTTTTGTTCAAACGCTGCAGTGGTGTAAAATGAATATGACTTGCCCCTGGTACCATACGGTGCGATTGGGGGGCGAGCATAATGTATGGGAACACCCGAGATTTCGCGAAAAAAATTGTCAGGTCTGGCCATTTCTGTTACCTCCTTTTTAAAACCGATAAGTTAGAACTTATACAAAACGTCATGATAAATTGTGTATTCACACTTTGTATTGTTGAAATTAAATTAGCCAATTAATTCACAAATCAATATGTGACACCTTTTCACTTTGGCAAACTGTTTTTAGGGAATTAAAGATTGATCGTAAAAGTTGAACAAACCCTTCAGCCAATCTAAAAAAGGAACCGTGATTAGTTAAATATTTATAATTTTATGGACGTTATATATTAGAATAAGAAAAGACAATACTTCTGCTAGTTACTATAAAAGTAGTAGAGAAAAATTGATTTATCTCATGGTAAAAAAATAACCTCCTGATAGCATAGAGTTGCATAACATTAAACCTAAAAATGCTAAAAGGAGGTTAC
>JASFFJ010000564.1:0-5466 GCA_050124355.1 Desulfobacterales bacterium
AGGACATAGAACCTGAAAAGAATAAAACTGACCAGGCCGATATCGATGATATCCTGCCAGCGCAGGCTCAAAATCAGGTAGATAAACTTGTCCATGTTTGCCTATTCCGTTATGCTGAATCTTAATATATCTAAAATATGTCCTTGGGCATCGGTGATCTCCACCCGCCAGGGTCCGATATCTTCGGCGCGTAACTGAATGCTGCTGTAGGCCGACCAGCGAGGTGGATTAAGCGTCAGTTTCATTTTGGCACTATTCTGATCGCGGTGAAACCACTGATGATAAATAATCGTTTTTTCAGTTACCGGGTCAAACGAGGTAAAGCAGATGGCCTTGCGTCTTTCGATTGAAAAAACGGTGGTTGGATTTCGGGGAACGAGTTCCAGCATATCTTCACACATCACCGCTTGAACCAGAAGGATGTTTCCGCTGGGTGTTTTCGATGCGCCGGTATCACCGGATTGAGCTATCACAGAATCCGGGAATAAAAAACCGAGGATAACAGTAAGTAAAAGCAGGTGACAAATACGCTGGATCATGGTCTGGTACCTTCAAAATAGTGGAATTGCTGAAACGATGGCTGATCATATATTTTAATATTGTTATAAATATCTTATACTTATAATATTAACTTTTTTCAAGATAATTTACAAAAGTCTTTGCAAATTTCAAGTAACTTATATAGTTTAGAACCATGGATCAAAAAAAACAGATGATTCAAAACCCGGCACCGGGAAGGCGAATGGTCAAGTTTTGCGGAGATGTGGTCGTTTTTACCCTTGAATTACCCGATTCCCAAGACGGGACGGCCTGGGTGCGTACGAATATTGGACAAGCCAAGGTCATCCGCAGAGAAATTTTTCGGCAAGTCGAACAAGACGAGACTCCTTTGGGTAGGGCTTGGTTTGACATACCCATGAGGCGCATTGATCCGCGATCCTTTAGGGTTACCTTGCCGTTATATGAAAGCGGTCACTTTGAGGCCAAGTGCTTCTTTCTACAAAAAGACAAAATGAGCCCCCGTTGGCCCCAGGGTCCCAATACCGTAATCAACGTGGACTCGGCCGAGGCCTGCTGTGCAAATGTTATTTACAATGCCTTTGTGCGACAATTCGGTCCAAACGTGGCAGGCGCCGGAGCCCTGGATGACGCCGGCAAAGAGACCATCAGTGAGCTTGACGATGCCGGTTTTACCGTCATTCCCCCGTCCGGAACGTTTCGAGATCTGATTAAAAAACTCGATTTTATCCTGGGGGAGCTGGGGTGCCGGATTCTAATGCTTTTACCGATTCATCCTACCCCCACAACTTACGGCCGCATGGGAAGATTCGGCAGTCCCTACGCAGCCTTAAGCTTTACCGCTGTCGATCCGGCCTTGGCGCAGTTTGACCCCCACGCCACCCCTCTGGAACAGTTCATTGAACTGGTGGACGCGGTTCATCAACGCAACGCCAGAATATTTATCGATATCGCCATAAATCATACCGGTTGGGCAGCCGGCCTTCACGAATCTCATCCCCAATGGCTGGTACGGGGCCCCGAGGGAAAGATAGAAGTTCCCGGCGCCTGGGGGGTCGACTGGGAGGATTTGACCAAACTGGACTACCGTCACAAAGATCTCTGGAGATATATGGCGGATGTTTTTCTGACCTGGTGCAACCGCGGGGTGGACGGCTTTCGCTGCGATGCCGGTTATATGATTCCTGCCATGGCCTGGAAATACATGGTTGCCAAAGTTCGCGATCAGTATCCGAACACGACATTTTTACTTGAAGGCCTGGGCGGAAAAATATCCGTGACCCGGGACCTGCTGAACACCGCCAATTTGAACTGGGCCTATTCGGAGTTGTTTCAAAATTATGAGCGTCAACAGGTCGAAAACTACCTGCCCGAGGCCATCGATATCTCCAACAGCGACGGCATCACGATAAATTTTGCCGAAACCCATGACAACCCCCGCCTGGCATCCCGTTCAAAACGCTATGCCCGCATGCGAACAGCCTTGTGCGCACTGTCGTCTCACCAGGGAGCCTTTGGCTTTGCCAACGGAGTGGAGTGGTATGCCACCGAGAAGATCAATGTTCACGATAGTACATCACTGAACTGGGACGCAAAAACCCATCAGGTAGATCACATCCGGCGTTTAAATCATTTACTGAGAACCCATCCGGCTTTTTTTCCGGATACCGAAGTTAAAATGCTTCAGGAAAATGGCGGCAACCATGTTGTACTGTTACGCCGCCATACACCAACGGATAAAAAACTGCTGGTGGTTGTCAATCTCGATGATGAAAATCAAACCCTTGCTTCCTGGAATACCTCCGCTGCAGGAATGAAGGGTCCGGATTTTATCGATCTTCTCTCCGATACAGCGATCAGGGTCTCACCATCGCAGAATCTTTGCCGCTATAAGCTGGATCCCGGACAAGTGCTCTGTCTTTCCGAAGATAAAAACGAATTGCCAGCCGCGCAAAAATCGTCCGATCAGCCCTTTTCAGTACCCCGCCAAATTGAAAATCAGCGATTGCACGCCAAAGCATTTGAAGTGATGGCATTTTATCACGGAACCCGGAACGTTGAGACGGTTGAAACGGAGCAGGTTGGGCAGCGCCTAAAAGAAAATCCGCTGACATTCTGTCAAGACGCCAATCCGATTAGCCGCGAAAGTCGGGTCATTACCTGGCAATGGCCGAGGGATCTGAGTCGCGAAATCATGATACCGCCGGGATTCTTTCTAATGGTTCAGGCTGACGACGCTTTTCGCGCACGCCTCTGTGACGGACAACGGACAGTGGCCGCTGAGGAGAGTATCAGGCAAGAAAATGGATCTCAATTTGTATTATTTACACCGATTGAACCACCGAAAACCGCTACATCATATATCCTGAAACTGTCTGTCTATTCACCCGCGGGGGCACAGCATGGACAGGCCCCCCTTTTGTTGCTGCCGAAGACCGCAGATATCGAGGTAAAAAGAAGATTTAGGCGACCCGAATTGCTGCGAAGCGATTTTGTGTTTCTGAATACCAATGGACGCGGTGCCATGCTGCGCATACCGGTTTGCTGGAGCGAACTGAGCAGTCGCTACGACAGCCTGCTGGCAGGCAATGTCAGCCCTGAATTTCCCGAGGATCGCTGGATCATGTTCACCCGTTGCCGGGCCTGGCTTGTATACCAGGGTTACTCCCAGGAAATTAACACCGACTGCCTGGAGACCTTCGCTCTGGATGAATCCTGCCACGGCCACTGGCGCTACCACATCCCCACCGGCCAGGGAGAAAACGTTTCAATCTCACTCAGCTTAGAAATGACAGCCGGCGAAAACACCGTGCAATTGACATTTTCCCGTCAGTCTGCCGGGGGTATCACTGACCGGCTGGATGATGCCAAGACCATCCAGCTCATATTGCGGCCAGACATCGAGAGCCGCAATTTTCATGATACTACCAAAGCCTATACAGGTCCGGAAAACCAATGGCCACAAGCGCTGAGCTGTAATAAACGGGAATTTAATTTTAAACCGGATCCCAGCCATCACCTTCGTGTAAAGGTGTCCGATGGTGATTTTGTTCCTGAACCGGAATGGCAGTATATGGTCTACAGAGAGGTGGAAGCCCAACGCGGCCTGGATCCGCATTCGGATTTATTCAGTCCCGGTTATTTTTCTGCTTTTTTAAAAGGAGACCAACAGGTCACATTATCTGCTCAGATCAATGCAAGCCCTGACGCCGGTGCTAAGAAGAAAAAAAACGCTTTATCCCACCCTTCGACGGGCCTGTTTGACTCCAGCGGCAGCACAGCAATTAAACCGCTGGAAATCCTCACCCGTGCGCTGGATGATTTTGTGGTAGACCGGGGTGAGCTGAAATCGGTTATTGCCGGGTATCCCTGGTTTCTGGACTGGGGACGGGATGCATTGATTTTTGTGCGCGGTCTGATTGCGGCTGGAAGAACGCAGGAAGCCCTGGCGATTTTAAAACAATTCGGCCGCTTTGAAGTGCAGGGAACCCTTCCAAACATGATCAGCGGAAATGACGCCACCAACCGGGACACCTCCGATGCCCCGCTTTGGTTCATTCTGGCATGTGATGATTTGATCCGTACCGATAACACCGGCGGTTTGCTGGATGCGGACTGCGCTGGTCGCTCTCTTCGCCGGATTATAATATCCATCGGCCAATCCTATCGGGTCGGAACCGTCAACGGCATCCGGATGGACCCCGAATCCGGCCTCGTATTCAGTCCGGCCCATTTTACCTGGATGGATACCGATTATCCGGCCGGCACCCCGCGTCAGGGATATCCCATCGAAATACAGGCGTTATGGTATGCCGCCCTGGGCCTTTTGGCCCGGGTGGACAGTCCCGAAAATCGGCAAATCTGGCAGCATCTGGCCACAAAAGTCCAATTCTCTATTTTGAATCTCTTCCAGCAAAATGACCTGGCCTATCTTTCAGACTGTTTACATGCGTCTGCCGGAGAGTCGGCCACCAGGGCCATACCGGATGACGCCCTGCGGCCGAACCAGCTTCTGGCCATCACACTGGGGGCCGTCAAGGATGAACCTATCTGCCGAAGGATTCTCTCCGCCTGTGAAACGCTTTTAGTACCGGGCGCCATCCGCAGTCTGGCGGATAGACCAGTGATACATCCGATCGAAATCGCCCACCAGGGAAACATTATCAACAATCCCCAGCACCCCTATCAGGGGAAATACGCCGGCGATGAGGATACTCGCCGCAAACCCGCATATCACAATGGTACCGCATGGACCTGGCAATTTCCTTCTTTTTGTGAAGCATGGTCCTTAACCTACGGTGAAAACAGCAGGGAAACAGCCCGGGCCTGGCTCGGTAGTGGTGTCCGCTTGTTGAGTCGAGGCTGTTTAGGTCACATACCGGAAATCCTGGATGGCGATTTTCCTCATACCCCCCGCGGCTGCGATGCACAGGCCTGGGGGGCCAGCGAACTGCTTCGGGTTTGGCTTAAGTTGGAAAATAAGTGAGCCAAAATTCTTTTATTTAACCATTGGATTTGGGATGCAACAGATTTTATCAAAATAAATGGAACGATAATTTAGAAAAAGCTATTACCGATGTCCTTTATATTAGTTAGAGACCTGAAATTAAATAAATTCAAAACGATTCGCCCAAATTCAGTTTTATTGACGCGATTTCTGACGTTTCTGTTGCATCCGATTTTACGACACATCAGTAGTTCTGAATTTATAAAGACCGTCCGTATGATTGCCGATTACGGACAGCGGTGATTTACACCCAGGTTGTTCGCGAAGCTGTATTGATTTTTTAGTTTTAATCCATATCTTCCACACTTGATTTGAGTAAATGCGATTGAGCACGAAATCAATTTAATCCATTTAAAGGAACTCCGAACCCATGAAAAATTTCCAAACATATCAGATATACCCCAACATACCGCCAAGCCTGGCATTTCTTGAAACACTAT
>JASFFJ010000565.1:0-5451 GCA_050124355.1 Desulfobacterales bacterium
CATCGAAGGCATGATGCTGATGAGTGCCGTGACATCTTTTGCCACTGTTTATTATACCGGCAACCTGTTTTTGGGTATTCTGATTGCAATGCTTGTGGGAGGCGTCTTGGCCGCCATCCACGCCTTTTTATCCATTACCATGCGCGCCAATCAAGTCGTCAGCGGTCTGTGTATTACACTGTTCGGATCGGGTATGGCGACGTTTCTGGGGCAAAAGCTCGGACCGGAATCGAACTCAAGCTATCTGGTCGGACTGGTCGGTAACAAATTCGAACCGGCGGCCATACCGCTGTTAAGCAGCCTCCCCATCGTCGGGGCGGTATTCAACCAGGATGTCCTCACCTATGTTGTCTATTTACTGGTGCCGATTTCCTGGTATTACCTCTTCAAAACCCGCAACGGCTTGAATCTGCGGGCTGTTGGGGAAAACCCGCAAACCGCGGATGCCATGGGAATCAATGTCGGAAAGGTCCGTTATCTTTATACCGTTATCGGCGGAATGCTGGTGGGCATTGGCGGCGCGCATCTCTCATTGTCCTATGCCCCGGGCTGGACCGAGAATATTACCGGGGGAAGAGGCTGGATTGTGATTGCACTGGTCATTTTTTCCATGTGGAATCCAGCCCGGGCTATTTGGGGGGCGGTTATTTTTGGCGGCATCAATGCCGTCCAATTCAGGTTGCAGGCATCCGGCACCACGATTCCGGCCTCCTATCTGAACATGCTCCCCTACCTGACCACAATTATTGTACTAGTTATATTGACATGGTGGGAAGCACTGAGCAAACGCGTTGGGGCGCCCAGCGCGCTGGCAAAATCATATATGCGCGAGGATAAGTAGGTGGGGGATTAGAATTGAAAAATGAAGATTGAAGATTGAAGAATTATAGTGTTCATCGTTTCTAACCTTTGGACCCTGAAGCTTGAACTTAGAACCGTTCAGTTATAACCTTTGCGGCTTAGTGCCTTAGTGGCTGAGTTTATTCAATGAAAGGAAACTGATACATGACCGAAGATAATCAACCCTACACCAAGACCTTTCCCATATCCTGGGAGCAGCTCCACCGCGATGCCAAGGCCCTGGCCTGGCGGCTTTTAGATATGAAAACCTGGAAGGGAATCGTCGCTATCACCAGGGGCGGACTGGTGCCCGCTTCCATTATCGCCCGTGAGCTGGAAATCCGACTGGTGGATACGGTATGTGTCTCAAGCTATGATTTCAAGGAGATAGGTGAAAGCAAAATTCTAAAATCAGTCGATATCGACGATACTGACCTGCTCCTGGTAGACGATTTGGTCGACACCGGCCGCACGGCCGGTATCGTCAGAGACATGCTCCCCAACGCCCACTTTGCAACGGTCTATGCCAAACCGGAAGGTCGCCCCCTGGTCGACACCTTCATTACCGAGGTCAGCCAGGACACCTGGATTCTGTTTCCCTGGGACACCGAGTCTCAATTTGTGAAGCCTATCGTTTCATGTACTTAGTATTTTTTTGTTAGATCTTAAAACGGCATTTGGTGATAGTATCATGAATTGGTTTTAGCTATTTTTATCCGTGGGACTGTATAAGCTTTACCAAAAAAATAAATAAACGCCCGATTGGGATCATTCACAAGTTTAAGCGGTTTGATGTGGATGAAATCGGTGTATCGACCATCACAAATTCAGAGTTGCAGAGTGGCGTTGCAAAGAACAAAAATCTCAACTTAAATGAACTGCGCGTTGTAGACTTTCTCTCTTCACTTGAAATCCTTCCATACGACGATAGCGCTACCCTGATTTACGGAGATATTCGTCTTCAATGCTTTTGGTTTCCCTCTCTTGGGTTGGCGTACCCCCTTCGCTATCGTGATAGATCCTTTTTTTATAATTTTCACGATAATGAAATCTAACCGCGGCAAGCCGCCGAGTATCATGTTTTAGGATTTAACTCACGTTTATCGCAGCAAGGTGCGGGGAATTAAACTCAGAAGAGATTAACGTTAGGTGGTTTTGGGTATGTTCTGAATGATTTCTTTTAATTTCCGGGAGAATTCCTGGGGGACCGGTTCATCTTTTACATTTTTGCAGATTGCTATGGTTCTTTTCAAGGTTTCCAGGCAGGTGAAGCAGGCAACGCAGTTCTCAGCGTGTTTTTCGATTTCGGCACAGTTGACATGATCCAATTCGCCGTCAATATATTCAGAAAGCTTCTGAAACATCTCCAGACAATGGGTATGGTCATGGTCATCAATGGTCATTTTCAAAATATCCTTTCAATTTATCTCTTAAATAGAGCCTGGCACGGTGGAGTCTGACTTTTACATTGGAGGGCGATAAGTTGAGAATCTGCGCCGTCTCCGCCGTGCTGAATCCCTCAATATCCCGCAACACAATGACCAGACGATATTTCTTTGGAAGTGACAGAATTTCCTGGTTAATCGTGCTGGAAAGCTCCTGGTTCAGCAACTTATCCAGGGGCATCATCGCCCAATCCGGAACGTGGTCCGGTATCTCGCTTTCATTGCCCGGCAAAAATTCATCTAACGACAACTCTTTTTCCGGAGCGAATTTGGACTTGCGTCGTTTCTTGATACAGGTGCTGGCCGCCACTTTGTACAGCCAGTTTTTAAATTTGGTTTCGTATCTGAAGTCTTTTAAATATCTGAAAACATTTAAAAAAGTTTCCTGAATCATGTCCTCGGCGTCACTGTGATCGCGACACATTCGTAAACTGAAATTATAAAGCTTCTGCTCATATCTTTTAACAAGTTCGTGAAACTTGTCTGCCTGGCCTGAATTAATGGCCTGGATCAGGTCATAATCTTCATCTTTGATCTTTTTGGTATTCGGATTTTTTTTTGCTGTCATTGTCGCTTGTCACCTGACAAGAATTTTTCAGTCAGGTAGATATTCCCAATTTCGGCAGAATGTAGACCTGGAGCAAAATCCAGATGCCGACAATCCCCAGCACCATCAATAAGTCTCTCATCGGTGATCTCCTTCTTTAAAGTGGCTTTCTAACATCATCGCGCTTCCTGCCAGGGCGGATTATCGGACATGATCTGCGGTTATGGCGCCACTTCGCTGAATTTATACGCGGTTATCGGATGGTTGTCCACTGTTTTTTAGAGACAAGACAGTAAAGACTGAATAATAAAAACACCATGGCAAGTCCCAGATGACAAAGATCCAAAAAAATAATCAACTCGGGTGAAAAATTCGATCTGGCCAAAACCGGACAGAAGCAGAAAAATTACCGTTATCAGATAAAACCAGCAACCGGGTAGGCTCATCGCTCTGCTGTTGTTTCGTCGAAGATTCATAAAGAATACTCCCTTTCTGCTAACATTGAAAACCTGGTTCTCCCTCCGGGCTGTAGGCCCTATACCCGACGGGCCGGAAGCTAGTCCAGATTAGAGACTATTGGCTATGCCGTGAACAAACGCAGCGGAGAGATGGAATACTGGAATGTTGGAATCCTGGTTTTAGTGGAATGAGATCCATTTTTATATAGTTGGCATTGATCCAAAAATAAAATCAGAACATCATCCATTTTACAACCCCAATATTCCATTATTCCACCATTCCATTGTTATCTGACAGCAAGCACTACCTCTGTGAGGTAAAGTCAAAGTATAGTCCTCTGGGCCTGGACTCTTTTCTGAACATTCTGATACTACTTCGTCCGCTTGTAAAATTTTCCAACAGCCGCCGCGATTCCGGCAATAGGGGCCACAATCATAGCTGCCGCCAGGTTATTGGCCCGGGCCATTGTATCTTCTACGGGTTTCAAATGGGGCTTTCCCTTTCCTTTTTCGATGGCATTGTTCAGCTCTTCAAATTGCAGCGGCGAGACATAAAGGGTATTGGTTCCGCCGTTTTCATTTTTTCCGAGATATAGCCGTCGATGTCAACTTCGGCATGCTGGATAAAGAGCCAGTTGTAGGGCGTTAAGCGGTCATTCACGTCCTTTTTTTCGGACCAGTCTTCAACCGGCACCCTGCTCGGGAACATCTCCGGAAAGGGTTTTTGCGGATCGGGAAATTTTTCAAAATTGACTTCCGAGCAGGCTTCAACGCAGGCTTCACAGCCGATACATTTGCGGATATCCAGCAGTGTTGCCAGTTGCTTTTCCTCATCGGGTTCAGCGGCGGTTGCGGCTCCCGGGATACTGCAGGCTGCCAAACCGGCTGCTGTCACCAACCCTCCTTTTAGAAATGATCTCCTCGAAATCTGTTCTGCCATCTAACCTCCTGATGCGTAATTTGTACTCACAATCTATCAAAAGCCGCTCGGAGAATCGCCTATAGTGAGCCGGGGGGTAACAAATGGTTACAACTAATTCTAACCCAAAACCTTGTCAAATCTAAATATTTAATTCCGGTTTTACAGTTCACCCTACATATCTTGATCGGTCGGCCGACTCGTGTTATCTACTCTATCAGGGGACAGAAACCAGATGGCAGAGACCGGATGGCAGAGGTCGGAGGACAGGGATCAGAAAACAGAATTCAGAAGTCAGAAATCAGAAGTCGGAAGAAATAAATCGAAATTCCGAATTCTTCTATATATGCTATGCGCGATGCCCTTTGCTCTATAAACCTTATTGCATGTAACTCGCAACACACAACACACAATATGCAACACGCAACCCGTAACTCGCAACCCGTAACACGTAACACGCAACACGCAACTCGCAACCCGCACCCCGCAATCTGAGCTTCTCGACCTAATTTTTTGATGTTGCTGCTGTCCGTTTTTTTTTAACCCTGAACCGTTCAACCCATGTATCTAAGAAGGAGGATCTATGAGTATTGAAATAAAAAGGATCTTATGCCCCACTGACTTTTCGGAAAATTCCAAACACGCCATGAAATATGCACTGACACTGGCGGCTTTGAGCCAGGCGGAGCTTGAGCTGTTTCACGTGGTTGAGCCAATCACCTATCCCCAATCCACCGAGCTTTTCGAACCCGTGCTGGACGAGGTTGAACTTACGATGAAAATGGGGGCCGCTTTTCAAAAACAGTTGGAGGATCAGGTCGCCGCTTTAAAAGAGGAATACCCCAAAACAGAAGGAAAGATAGTCACTGGAAACACATTTCTGGAGATCATCCAAGTGGCGCGGGACGAAAAGGTGGACATGATCGTTATGGGAACCCATGGACGGACGGGACTGGCCCATGTTCTGATTGGAAGTGTGGCCGAAAAAGTCGTCCGGGAAGCCCCCTGCCCTGTGTTAACGGTCAAGCACCCGGAGCATGAATTTGTCAAACCTTGAGTGCATGATAAAATTAATATTTCTAATTTTTAAGAATGGTGCTTCCGGGGGAAAAAGGCTACCAAGGTCGACTAAGAATGATTCCTTATCGGTGTTCAGGGTCTTCTCTTTCGGCATCTCTATGGACAAAAAGCAAATCACAAGGGAACAGGTCTATTGCCGCCAAAATCCGGTTTTGGAGGGCA